>JAYZLU010000028.1:0-30403 GCA_036153975.1 Thermoplasmatota archaeon
GTAGTTAGCGGTCCCTTGATTGAAACCAGTCCCTCCAGCATCGCCGACTTGGTCTCCTCGGGAAGCCATTCGCCCGTGGCATCGAATGCCTTCTGACCTGCGAGCACCTCGCGCCAGGCGATCTCGCGCTCGCCATCGTATGCGCGCTCGACCGCGGCGTCTACCACAGTCATCATCACCGGTGTGATGTCGATGCCGATGCCGTCGCCTTCGATGAAGTGCACAAGTGGGTGGTCGGGCACGCTGAGGAGGCCCTCGGACATGGTAATCGCAGCGTTCTCGGACATGTCTCTCAAGCCGCCGACCGAGGCGTCACTCATGAAGCCAACCCTCATGTTCAGAGGCGATTGTGCGGGAGCATGCACGGGACTGTACGTTGGCTGAAGGGCGAACAGATGGAAGGCGAAATCGGTGGAAAGAGGTTCGGGATTCACAGTGACAAGCATGCCGGACCGATGCAGATGGTGTTGATTTCCCACGGTGCTTGCTCGTTAATCGACGTGATAGCTGGCTTGAAAGACAGGATGGTCAACGTGCGCTCCTCCTGGGTCGAAGTGGATGCGGATAGGGCAGAGGATGCACCTCGCGTCTTCACTGCCGTTCGGATGAAGTACGTCATCGAGGGGAACGTCCCCGAGAAGCTGGTCAATCGACTAATCGAGCAGAGTCACGAGAAGTACTGCTCCGTGGGCGCGATGATTACCGGGTCGGGAGCGACTCTAGATTGGGACTTAGACATACGTGTCTGATAATCCACGGCTTTTCGGGGGGTGGATTCACTCCAGATTTTGAAATTTTCAACCCTGCAATCGGCCCTTCTTCCTCAATCATTAAACACCCCCCATTCGGAAAAGTGAATCCCTTGCGCGAGGCGGGTCCAATCCTGACCCACAGAGACAGGAGATAGAGTAAGATGCAGACGAGAGTGGACGTATCCGATGGTACTACCGAGGCGGAGAGCGGGCTTGTCATAGAGCGGCGTTTCACCTCGGTCGGCGAAGATCCGTTCGATTTATTCCAGTGGATCGAGATGGATGTCGAGATCAGAAACCCGGACGGATCTATGGCTGACTCGATTGAGGGCGTTAAACTGCCTTCTGGGTTCTCTGGAGTACCCGGGAAGGTATGCGCCCAGAAGTATCTGCGCAAGGCGGGCGTTCCGAGGCTACTTCGGAAAGTGCCCGAAGATGGGGTGCCTGTCTGGCTACAGCGAAGTGAGCCGGACCACGAGCGGCTTCAGACCATTGATGCCGCACAAAGAATGGGTGGTGAGAATGACGGGAGGGACCTCTTCCGTCGACTTGCAGGGACCTGGACCTACTGGGGCTGGAAGTACGGATACTTCGCTAGCGAGGCTGACGCCCGCGCCTACTTCGATGAGATGTGCTACCTGATTGCGAGTCAGCGTTCAGCGCCCAACAGTCCCCAGTGGTTCAACACGGGTCTCCACTGGGCCTACGGCATAGAGGGGCCAGCCCAGGGACACAGCTACGTCGATCCCTTGACTGGCGGTTTGGCCTACTCAACCAATGCATACGAGCATCCACAGCCACACGCCTGCTTCATCCAGTCGGTATCGGACTCGCTCGTTGGTGGGCCGGACTCAATAATGGGGCTGTGGAGCCGTGAGGCTCTGCTCTTCAAGTACGGCTCGGGAACTGGTTCGAACTTCTCCAATATTAGAGGCTTCGGAGAGCCTCTATCGGGCGGTGGTTCTTCCAGTGGTCTGCTGTCGTTTCTCAAGATAGGGGACCGGGCTGCTGGGGCCATCAAATCAGGAGGGACGACCAGACGTGCTGCGAAGATGGTGACGCTGGATCTCGACCACCCCGACATCGAGGAGTACATCGACTGGAAGCCGACCGAGGAGGAGAAGGTCTCCGCACTGGTGATTGGCAGCGCGATTCTGCAGAAGCACGCCAACGGTCTGATGGAAGCGATTTGGGAGTACGGTGACGAGGAGGACAGGTTCAGCCAGCAGACCAACCCAGGGCTTCGCAGCGCCATGGTGCGGGCAATCAAAGACAGCGTGCCTGAAGCGCACATCCAGAGAATCGTCGATCTCGCCAAGCAAGGGTGGGAGAGCCTCGAGTTCCAAGTGCTCGACACCGACTGGCAGGGAGAGGCCTACATGACCGTCTCGGGCCAGAACAGCAACAACTCCGTCCGCGTTCCCAACTCGTTCATGGACGCTGTCATCTCCGAGGGGGAATGGAGCCTATTCTGGCGAACCGAGAAGGAAGCGGCAGCGGCAGAGGGAAGGGCCCCGTTGCCTTGCAAAACTCTCGATGCGAGTGCGCTGTGGGACAAGGTGGCCTATACTGCTTGGGCCTGCGCCGATCCCGGGGTCCAGTTCGACACGACGATCAACGAGTGGCACACGTGCCCGGCCGCAGGTCGGATTAACGGCTCGAACCCGTGTTCGGAATACATGTTCCTAGATGACACTGCGTGCAACCTCGCGAGCATCAACCTCCTTCCCTACTACGACCTCGACACGCACACCTTCCAGATTGAGGAGTTCCGTCACAGCGTTCGCCTATGGACGACGACCTTGGAAATCAGCGTGCTCATGGCGCAATTCCCTTCGGAGTCAATCACTCGGAAGTCCTACGATTACAGGACACTGGGACTCGGGTATTGTAACATAGGCTCGCTGCTGATGCACATGGGAGCCCCCTACGATGACGAGAAGGCCTACGCTATCTGTGGGGCCATAACCTCTATCATGTGCGGTGAGACCTATGCCACCAGCGCCGAGATGGCTTCCATCCTAGGGGCGTTCCCAGACTACGAGAAGAACTCCGAGGACATGCTTAGGGTGATGCGCAACCACCGGCGCGCCGCTTACGATGCCCCGAACGAAGAATACGAGGGTATCACCGTGCCCCCAATAGGGATCAATGCCAAGAAGTGCCCGAAGGATCTCCTCGATGCGGCCCGCAGTTCCTGGGACCGCGCCGTACGGGAAGGCGAGGAGCACGGGTATCGCAACGCTCAGACCACGGTCATCGCTCCAACCGGGACCATAGGTCTGGTAATGGGTGCAGACACCACGGGCGTGGAACCTCAGTACTCACTGGTCCAGTTCAAGACCCTAGCCGGCGGCGGCTCTCTCAGAATCGTCAACAAGGGCGTGCCGAACGCGTTGCGTCGTCTCGGCTACTCAGACAGCCAGACCAAGGCTATCGAGGAGTACATCATAGGGACTGGGCATCTGAGAGGCTGCCCCACACTCTCAGTCGAGCGTCTGAATAACGCCGGCTTCTCCGCCAAACGCCTGAAGAGCATCGAGGGCAAGATGAGCGACGTGTTCGATCTCCGCTCCGCCTTCGCCCCTTCAATCCTCGGCAGGAAGTTCTGTACCGAGACCCTCGGGATGTCGGAATCAGATTATGGAGACCCCTTCTTCGACACCCTCGGTTTCATCGGTTTCACCTCGGAGGAGGTAGCCTCGGCCAACGTCCACGTCTTCGGCTACAACACGATAGAGGGCGCACCCGGACTGAGAGACGAGCATCTGGCGGTCTTCGACTGCGCCACTCCCTGCGGCAAGTACGGCAAGAGGTCGATTGCCTGGCCTGCCCACGTGAAGATGATGGCTGCAGCGCAGCCATTCATATCAGGGGCGATATCCAAGACCATTAACATGCCATCCAACTCTACGGTTGAGGACGTGAGGGAGGCCTACAACCTAAGTCACGCCACGATGAACAAGGCCTGCGCAGTATACCGAGACGGGAGCAAGCTGTCGCAGCCGCTGATGAACCAGCTCGTGGACAAGCCCAATCTCACAGATGAGGGCGAGGAAGTGGTCGAGAAGATGGTCGAAGAGGCAGTCAAGACGTTGCCGCTTCCCGAACCGACGGCCAAACCGGTGGCCGAGGCCTTCGTGCAGGATTACATCGCGACTAGGCGTCTCCTTCCGGACAGGAAGAAGTCTGAGAACATCAAGGCCAAGGTCGGTGGACACAGCGTTCGTCTGATTACCGGGGAGTATCAGGACGGTAAACTCGGGGAGATATTCCTGCTTACGTCGAAGGAGGGGGCAGCTTGGAGAGCCATGCTGTCCCAGTTCGCCATAGCCGTCTCCATAGGACTGCAGCACGGAGTGCCAATAGACGCCTTCGTAAAGTCATTCATATTCTCAAAGTTCGAGCCGAGCGGGATGATAGAGGGCGGTAGCGGCCGGGTCAAGATGTCCTCGAGCATAGTCGACTGGGTGTTCCGGGAGCTGGCTATAGAATACGCCGGCAGGGATGACCTAGCTCACGTAGCGGAGGAGGATCTCGACCAGTTCTCCATCAGCAAACCCCATATCTCTGAGGTCGGCGTGGTTCGCAGTCAAGGCGAAAAGAGGGACGTCCAGATGACCCTAGAAGCATCCGTTGCCCCCCTGGGGAGTCTAGAGTCGCGAGCACGCCAGGCCGCCAAAGAGCGCGGATTCACCGGTGACATCTGCGACGACTGCGGTGGCAGTCAGATGGTTCGGAACGGGACCTGCTTGAAGTGTAACGAGTGCGGTGCCACCACAGGGTGCTCCTGATCTGTTACTCATATCTCGAGCTCGATGTTGAGGTTCTGAATCAGTTCCTTGTACCGGTTCCTAATCGTGACCTCGGTCACTCCGGCCACCTCAGCAACCTCGCGTTGGGTGCGACGCTTGCCGCAGAGTACGCTCGCGATGTAGATGATCGAGGCGGCGATGCCCGTCGGTCCGCGTCCGCTTGTGAGTTCCTTCTCCTGAGCCGCAGCAATCAGCTCGTAGGCCTTCGCTTGGACCTCGGCGTCGAGATCCAGTCCCGAGCAGAAGCGGGGGATGTAGTCCTCGGGCTTGGTCGGTGGAATCTTCATCCTCAGCTCGCGGACCATGAAGCGATAGGTGCGGCCTATCTCCTTGCGGCCGGTTCTGCTCGCCTCGCCGATTTCGTCTAGGGTTCGTGGGTTCTCGCAAATCCTGCAAGCAGCATACAGGCTTGCAGCAGCGACGCCCTCGATGGAGCGGCCGCGAATAAGGCGTGCGTCGACTGCCTTGCCGTAAGTCACAGCGGCAGTCTCCCTGATGGTCTTGGGCAGTTCCAAACGGCTGGCCATCCTGTCCAGCTCGGCAAGCGCCATCGCCTTGTTGCGCTCAGTGGCGTTGCTGACTCGGGAGCGCTTCTGCCACTTCCTCATCCTGTAGAACTGGCTTCGGTACCTGCTTGAAATCGACTTGCCGGAGTAGTCCTTGTTCTGCCAGTCTATGTCCGTAGAGAGACCCTTGTCATGGAGCATGACCGTCATCGGTGCTCCGGTGCGGGCACGCTGGTCCCCTTGCTCGGGACTGAAGACTCGCCACTCTGCACCCTGGTCGATGACTTTGTCCTCGAGAACCAGTCCACAATCATCGCAAACGACCTCCCCCCTTGACTCGTCCTTGCTCAGACTTCGGCTTCCGCATTCATCGCACTTCACTGTGTCCTCAACTAGATATGGCATACATCCTCACCCCCTTTCGTAGAAAGGTATTAAATTCCCAAAAGACTACCTATTTAAGACTGTAAGGTCGCAAACCGAATCTCAATCATTCGGCTGTCCTGCGTCAAGCCAATGCGAGAATCGTGATATACGGCGCGACCGTAGCAGAGATTGAGGAAGCGAGCGATGTCGAACGTTCAGTGGCCCCCAAAGCGCGTGGCTCTGACGCCAGGCAAGCGCGTCCTCTTCCTGACCAAGGACCTCAATCTGATTCGCAAGCAGCTTTACGATGGTCTTGACCTCCGGATGGAGGACCTCTCGGTAGATGGCTTGCTCGACGACATCAACACCGATGTGATGACGCCGGCGTGGGTCTGCTTCGACCACGATCCCTCTGTCATCGCGGAGAACGCCTACGCCGGGCTACTTCACGAGGGGCGACGGGTGTTCGAGCCGCGGGCGCTGTTGGATGGGGGCTTCGAGGCTATCGTATCTGGGCACCGCAAGGGCACCGGTTCAAGCCGGGAGACAGCAGCCCAGTGCGAACGCTGGTCGGGAGTCAGAATCGTCATAGCCGCCTCTTTCGCACCCATTCACGAACGCAACAACATCAACCTCGGACAGCTGATGGGCGACCACTCGATGCTCAAGCGTCTGCAGCACGGAGAGAGTATCTCGCTGGTCGAGTTCACCTCGAAGTACGACCAAGTGACTAGGATGATCATCGAGAGCGGGGGCATCTTCCCCTTCGCCAAGAGTCTCAAGTCGGGAGAGATCGGACTTCCGGAACTGACGACGGGGACTCGCCCGATGACCATGGTAGAGAAGATGATTGCGGGCAAGTTGCTGAGTCAGAACGGAGCGCCTCGCTACGTTAAGCCGGGTGACGCTGTGCTGGCTCAGGTCGACGGTGGCTACTCACACGAGTTCACAACAGCTCAGGTTCACGAATTCCTGAAGTTGGAGTATGGTGATGACTACAATCTCCCAAATCCATCGAAATTTGCAGTTTTCGAAGACCATCTCCTGTACGCCACCGGCGTGCCCAAGTACGGTAGGTTCACCGAGAAAATACAGACGCTGCGAGAGATGCAGAAGATGTTTCAAAAGCGCACGGGAGTGCGCGATTACTCGGCCAAGGACGGCATCAGTCCGGGCATCTGCCATCAGGTCGCACGCGAGGAGTTCATCGATGTTGGTGACTTCATACAGTCGACCGACTCGCACACCTGCATGGGTGGGGCGTCCAATGCTCTGGCCTATGGCGTCGGCTCCACAGAGTACGCCAACCTCATCCACAATCAGTTCGCCTTCGTCAACGTACCCGAGAGCATCCGCTTCGAGTTGGTCGGCGAACTAGACCCGGGCTGCACTGCCAAGGACGTCATACTGCACATCCTGTGGCTCTATGCGGCGAACTCTGAGACTCTCGACCGCAGCATGGAGTTCGGTGGGCCCGGTCTTACCGGCCTGTCAATGGACGAGCGGGCCACTCTGTGCAACATGGCAACGGAATGCAGCGCCAAGACCGGTATCTGCGAGCCCGACGACCTCACCGTCGAGTGGCTGCTGGCGCGTCGTGATGACCTGAACAAAGAGGAGATGTGTGCGCGCTTCGTGCTGCCGGATAAGGGAGCAGTATACGATGGGGGCGTGCACACAATCGACCTCACTGAGATTAGGCCGATGGTCGCTCACCCCGGAGACCCAGACAAGGGCATCCCCTCTGACCCGACCAACGGGGCATACATCGACGAGATTGGCGAAATCGCCATCGACATCGCCTACGCAGGCTCCTGCACGGCGGGAAAGGACGATGACTTCTCCTACTACGCCAGAGTGACCGAGGCGGCCCTAGACGCAGGACTGTCCATACCCTCGGATGTTGACTGCTACATCCAGTTCGGCTCAAAGACGGTCAAGGACCTCTCGGCTCAGATGGGGTGGACCGATCTGTTTGAGCGAGCTGGCGTGGAGCTAATCGACCCGGGGTGCGGGGCGTGCATCGGTGCCGGGCCAGGCATCAGCGATGACCCCACCCAGGTCACGGTCTCTGCGATCAATCGCAACTACCAGGGGCGTTCGGGACCGGGCAGACTGTACCTCGCGAGTCCGCTGACGGTTATGACCAGCGCATTCACCGGGAGAATCACGGCTTGGCATCCTGACATCTTCACCTAAATTCTGCTTCATTCGCCCATCGAGGGGGGATTGTTCAAGCGCGGTCTGCGAGCCGTCGGAGGATACCAAAGCAAGCCCCATGTCATCAGGACATGGGAGGACTTGGTGGAGGGATGCGCGTGGATACTGCAGAACAGTTTTCAAACAAGCAGAAGCAGATTTCCATAAGCGAGTTCTTCGAGAAGAACAAGCACTACCTCGGCTTCGATACCCTGCAGAGATCCATCATCACAGCCGTGAAAGAGGCAGTAGACAACTCCCTAGATGCCTGCGAGGAAGCACGTATTCTCCCCGATATCAGAGTCGAGATCAGTCGTCTGAAAGGTGACCGGATCGAGCTAATTGCTCAAGACAACGGACCAGGGATTCCTCGGGACGACATCGAGAACGTATTTGGCAAGTTCCTGCTAGGCTCACGCTTCCACGCCATTCGTCAGACCAGGGGACAGCAGGGCATTGGAATCACTGGAGTCGTGATGTACAGCCAATTGACCGCCGGTGTCAAGACTCACGTCGTCTCGAAGATTAGGAGTGACTCCTCTGCGGTGTATGTCGATCTAGGCATCGACACGAGGAAGAATAGAGCTACTAAATCTGGGGAGCGTCGTGACCTATGGCTTGACGATCGTACAGGTGAGCCCATATCGCATGGCCTTAGAATAAGGACAGAGATGAGATCGAAGTACCAGCGTGGCCGTCAGTCCGTTCACCAGTACCTTAGAATGACGTCCATTGTGAATCCACACGCCAGCATCTCGCTAGTGGTCCGCGACAGGAACGGCGAGATCATCGAACAAGGGGATTGGGCAAGGACCGCCGAGAAGCTCCCCCGGGAGGTCAGTGAAATCAAGCCTCATCCTCATGGAATCCATCTTGGTTCGCTCCAGAGGCTACTCCGTGAGGCAGAGGAGCGGAAGATGACCTCGTTCCTGCGGCACAATTTCTCAGGTGTGAGCATGCGCGCCGCCCGTGAAATCCTCGCAGCTGCGGGCATCGCTGAGGGAAGGACGCCCAAACGAATCAGGTCCGAGGAGGCTCAAGAGATGGTCTCGGCCTTCCAGAAGATCAAACTGCTCGCCCCCCCGACCGATTGCCTCTCTCCTATTGAGGACCTGCTAATCAAGAAGGGGCTCTCAAAGGCCATCGACTCTCAATTTGCTTCCACCGTCACACGCGATCCCAAGGTAACTCAGGGCAATCCATTTCAGATCGAAGTCGGTCTAGTGTTTGGTGGAAATCTCAACGCTGAGGGCCCCATTGAGGTTCTAAGATTCGCAAATCGTGTCCCGCTGATGTACCAACGGGGCGGATGCCTACTCACCAAAGCCCTAGAGGCGGTCGATTGGAAGCGATACGGGTTGGATCAGCCAGGCGGCCGCGGCATCCCAAAGGGGCCCGCTGCAGTACTCGTTCACCTTGCCTCCACAAACGTCCAGTTCACAAGCGAGGCAAAGGAGGCCGTGGCGGACAACGAGGAGGTATTCGAGGAGATTCGCCTGGCAATGCTGGAGGTAGGCAGGGGCCTGAAGAATCACCTTAAGAAGAGCTCCCAGAGGAAGAAGGCTCGCGAGAAGTTCGAACTAATCAACATCATTCTTCCCGAGATTTCCAAGAAGTCTTCACAGCTGCTGTCGAGGGAGGAGCCAAACCTAGCTCCAGTGATTACGAAAATCATGGACGCTGTGTTCTGCGAAGAAGAGCTCAATTGGGACGACGAACGCGAACTAGCCACCTGCTCCATCACTGTCTTCAACTACACCGCCAGAGCGCGTGCGTACACGATTCTCGCAAAGTGGCCAGAAGGCGATGACATTCGAATAGCCGTGAACGCACTGGGAGGAAGGAAAGAGGCTAGGGGATTATGGGCATGGAGGCTGGACACCTTGAATCCCGGTTCATCAACGACAATTCACTTCGGCGTCTCTGGCCTTACCAAGGGAGAATGGACTGAGACCGACATCTTCTACAGAGGGAATGGAGAGATTATAGGAGCGTCGAAGATCGACGAGAGTCTGCTTGAGGAGTTACGCAATACGGAGGCGCTAGCTGCTGCCGAGTTAGAGTTGGAGCAACCAACAGAGTCGATGGATCGCTTGAGCGACAGGGCCGAGCAGAATACCTCCGACCCCACGCCAATTCCTGACGAGGGAATGCAACTCACCCTCTCCGAGAGTTACGAGGCAGAAGAATGACTCTCAACAAGCAGAAATCGAAGGATGAAGTAATCGAAGCCTTGCATGGCGTTGCATCGGAGATGCACGACAGGATGACGAGGGGGGACCCTCCGAGAATGACGCTCCCGGTGCGATCGAAGAGCAACATCAGCTTCGACAAGAGGCTCGGTGTGTACAAGTACGGAAAGAAGAGGACTGTGAGAGACGCCACTGCCCTCGGTTCTGCGAGACAACTGCTGAGAGCGCTGCACATTACCGAGTTCGTCGAGACCATGATCACCGATGGCAAGACCTCCACACTGAGGGAGATGTACTACATCTCGGAGGGCTGGGGGCATGGCAAGTTCTCGACCCAAAACGAGAGCAACAACCTTGCCGAGGACCTTGAGATAGTCACCAAGTGCCTGAGGGAGGACTTCGGCCTCAGGCCAGAGGAGGATGGTGCGAGGATCATTGGCAACGTAACCTTCGAGGAGAGGAACCGCAAGGGCGATTGGATGCGCATCAACTGCCGTGACGACGTCGGCGACTCTGGTTATGGGGTGCCCTACAACGTCGAGTCGGAGAAACTGAGTCTCATCGAAGAGGATGTCGACTTCGTGATGGCGATCGAGACAGGTGGGATGTTCGACAGGCTCGTCGAGAACGGCTTCGACGAGGAGGCACGGTGCGCTCTCGTGCATCTAAAAGGCCAGCCAGCGCGTTCCACACGACGCATCATGAGGCGCATGAGCGAGGAGTGGAGCAAACCCATCCTAGTATTCACCGACTGCGACCCGTGGTCCTTCAGAATTTTCGCTAGCATCGCCTACGGCGCCATCAAGACAGCGCACATCTCGGAGTACCTCGCCACCAAGGAAGCGACCTATCTGGGAATTACTGCAGACGACATCCTAGCCTATGACCTGCCTAGCGACGAGCTCTCCAAGCAGGACTCAAACGCACTTTCCGCGGAGCTCAGCGATCCTCGCTTCTCGACGGTGTGGTGGCAGGAGCAGATTCACCTCATGCAGGAGATCGGCAAGAAGGCCGAGCAGCAGTCGCTGGCTAAGTACGGTCTCGACTTCGTGACTGACACCTACCTTCCTGAGAAGCTCTCCGCCATGGGACTTGGATACTGATTACGAAGCCTGATAGATGGCTGGCTTCAGGCGGTGCTGTGACTAGCAAGAGGAGGCGTTGGGCCCGTTGGACCACTGGCTCCTCGTTGCTGCTACTCGTGCTGGCCGTTGTCTCCTTGGTCCAAGTGTACCCCCTCCTAGTCAGCACCTTCGACCCAGAGTCCAACTACGTGGTCAAGATAGAACCAGAGGAGGAAAAGGGATTCTCGCTGGAGGGACCGACTGTGCTGACGGCTCTCCGAGTGACCGACGGGGACACTCCCACGGCGGAACTGAGGTTGATCGACCAGAGCGGAAACGAAATCATCGGCAGAGCCCCCGGATTCTTGGACTCCGACCGTCCAGGATCCGACAGCGAGACGTTCTATGCCCCAGTCAGGATTTTCGACGTAATCGGGTCGGGTACTTACACCCTGCATAACGACGCCGAGGAATTGCATCTTTGGCTGGTGGACGACGGGGACCTAGCGGCCCAGATCGACGGCAATCCATGGTTGTATTTGTTCTACATTGGGTGCTGCCTAGGCCTTCCGCTGGGCCTGATCGGCTTGGTCCTCGCTGTCATGGTGTGGAGCGACAAGCGCAAGGCGCCCGACCAGTACGTCGTAATCCAGGACGGTAGCGTCATCTTGACCGACGTGGACAGCATACAGACTATGCAGGCCCAGGAGGGGAGCGTCATCGAGACCGGGGTCGTTGGTGGCGTTCCAGGTCCCTTCATCGGCGAGGAGTCATCGGTCCAGGAGGCGAAGGTTGAGGGAGCCGAGCAGGAATGGAAGAAGTGGGACGAAGGCTGAAAGCGATACTGTAGGTTATCCGCAACCGAGCCAATTGGGTTTTTAGAGGACTCTGACTACCCAACCTCGGGTTGGGAAGTCGATGGTCGGGTTCGACGAGTCTCTGAGCATACTCGAGAATACTACCAGAAGGAAGATTCTGAGGTGCCTCGTCAAGGAGCCCCACTACCCCCTGCAACTCTCTGAGTTGCTTGACGTAAGCCAACAAGCGGTCGTGAAGCACCTCAGGGTGCTCGAGGGCGCTGGCTTCGTGGACTCCGAGATGACGAAATCCAACAAGGGTGGGCCCCCGAAGAAGGTCTACAGGGTAAACCAGTCATTCTCGATTCGCCTAGACCTAGGGCCAGACCTGTTTCGAGCCGAGCACAGGAAGATGCCGAAGGGAGGCGCGATTAGGCTCTCTGGTAGGCTCCCTAGTGAACTGGACAGCGTTGTCGAGAGGATTGGGACACGCAGGCGGCTACCGATGGTTGATGCGATGAGTATCCTATCAGGCCTAGATGCTGCTTTGGAGCGAATCGATGAGCAGCGAGATGCCATAATCGCGCTTCACCAGCAAGTGATGCACAAGGTCTCGCCCAGCGTTGAAGAGCATTCCGAATCCTATGAGGAAAGGCAGCTCGCACACGCGATGATGAGCCACCCGAGGAGACCCCTCGACCTCGATGCGTTCTCCAACGGACTGCGAATCCAGTCCATGCACGCTGAGAAAATGATGGACAGCCTGCGAAATCGTCTCATGAGGGACTTCGCAGCCACTCGGGGAACCTTCGTCGCTGCCAAGGAGAGTACTCCCCTACCTTGGTGGATGGCTCGATAATCAGAAGCGCAGGTCGTCGTCTTCCATCCCTGGGAGCAGGCTGCTCAACTCGGCAAACCTGCTAAGTGCGGCGATTCTCCTGCCATAGATGACGTATCCGGAGACGCCAATCAGGGAGAAAGTTGCCCCGAGGATGATTACTGGGACAGAGTACTTGGCAATCACATCGACGCCGACATCGACAACACCGAGCGTCGAGCTCATCTTTCCACCGGGGATTCTGCGTATGTTGTTCGTCTCGTCCGTCTCGACTATGACATTGTCAGGATCGACGACGACTACGATATCATGGTTACCGGCTTGGACCATGTACAGAAGGGTAATCGAGTTGGGTTCCTCCGTATCGTCCTCGGCTATCGGCATTATCGCCTTAACAATCTGCCTGTAGACGATGTTGATCTCCTCGCAGCCGTTCCTCTTGATGTCGGTCTCTGACTGGTCCTTGCAAAGAATGATGTTTACGTCGGTCGCATGCGCATTGCCACGGTTGACAACCTTCACGCTGACCGAAAGCATCTCACCAATCTCACCCTTGGTCTTGGCCGCCTCGACTTCTATGATCTCTAGGTCCGGGGCCCTTAGCCGTAGTTCGAGTATCTGCTCGTTGGTGTCGCACGCGGGTGGGTAGTTGTCAGGCAGGCCGTCCTTATTTGCATCGAGGGTACACGAGTCATCCCATATCGGCGTCTCGTCGTGGTCACCTCCGACCTCCGAGGAACCAAACATCGATTTCGTCTTGATGCCGATGAATCGATCTTGGAGGGCGGCGTCGGGGGCTATGGTGACTATCACAACGACCTGGAACGTCGTGTAGGGCTCCATCATGGGGAGCGTCACGGTGAGGCCGGGAGTGACGAAGCACTCTCCTTCAGGAGGAGCCTCGCCCACGATTATCTCGACGCATGGCTTCTCTCTGGGATATTCAGTCCTGAAGCCTTCGAGCAATGCGAAGTCGATACGCCATGTGCTCAGGGCGTACATCCCCGGGGAAACGCCCCAAACACCCGCAACATCGACAGTGTGGTTGTGAAGCGTCGGTTGATCGGGGATGTTGCCGTGGTTGGTGACGTTGACGGTGAATCTGACAATCCTGCTTGGAGCTGTGGTCTTGATCTTGCTCTCCACGGCTGGGTCGAGAGAGATTCTCATGTCGTGGAACTCCACGATGGTAATGCGCAGAACAAGATTGTCCTGAAGCCTCGTGCCCTCGAACGGTTCCTCGCTGAGTACGTTGAAGGTGATGGTATACTGGCCGGCTAGCGTCTGCTCGGGGACGTTCACGAGGATTGGCACGGTCTGGGACTCGTCCCTGTCCAACTCCTGGAAGAGGATTCGGGGGATATTCATGTCCCAGACGTGCGAGCCGCCGCTCGCATCAACGATGGAGGCTATCGAGATGTCATATCGATCGGGTCCATTACCAAGGTTTTCAATCGTCGTGTCCATTTGGTACGACTGGCCGGGGTAGAGTTCCAGGATGGTGTTGGGTATCGCAGCCTCGAGTTCGTACCTCTGCACGACGTTCGTGAGGATGACCACGGAGTCGCGGACTTTCGGGGATCCGTCGAGGTGCGCCCGCACAGTGATGGACTCTCCTATGCCGGCTGTGGAGTTGTAGGGAGCACACATCTCCGCTGTGACGGTATAAGGGGTGTCGATCTGGGCCCAGTACCTTGGTGCTTTGTCAGGTATGGAATTGCCTCCAGGGGCCTCGGAGAAGTCGAGGTCGACGGTCCAGTGGTTGAATTGCCAGGTCAGAAGGTCAAAGCTCTCTGGCTTCTCCTCGGGAGCGCCGGGGGTGGTGAACACAATGTGCCCGGGAGTGAAATGCTTGGTAACTTCGATAGCGAAGTAAGCGCATTCGCCAGGCAGAACATACTGCTTGGTGTCACCAATCTGGAAGACGATGTTGCCCGTGGTACGGATTGAGACGTTGATCCACAACTCCAAGACATCGAATGTGCCTCTGTCTATGGACAGCACCGGCTCTCCCGTCGACCAACCTTTGAGGTAGATGACGAAGGTCCCCGGGTCCTGCGACTCCGGAACACTGACCTTGAGGTTCTTGGTTGTCGACTGACCTGGGTCTAGGGAGAGTGATGTTGGGAAATCGATGCCCCATCCAAAGGGCAGGGCCCACTCATTCTGGCCTTCTAGGGTAGAGGGGTCGTAGAAGGCGAATGTATCGTAGACGTTGCCGGTGTTCTTGATGGTGATTGAGAACACCGCCGACTTCCCCTGCTCTACATCCACTTGGGAGTGACTGGTGTCTAATTCTATACCGTGAACCACGTCCATCAGAGTCAGTAGTAGTTGCTGGTTGCGAATCGCGGGGTCCTTGTGGGACGTTGCCAATATCGTGATTTGCGCCAGTTCGTCCTGTTTGGCCTGATATATCGTAGGAGCTCTGATTCTGATGTAAAGCGGCACCACCTCGCCTCCCTCTAGGAAAACTGGGGTCGAATCGAAGACGGGTGTGTTGTTAGTCGCGAAGAACAGTGTGGCCGTCCAGTTGTTCGGGACGCCATCGACGGTGACCGTGAAGGTGTCCTTAACGAGTTCTGCGGGGCCGGGAGTCGGGTTGGCAATGGTCATGTTGAACGTCGTCAAATCGCCGGGTTGGATGGTGTGGTAGAACGTCTCGGCATCTATTGGGCAGTCGTAAGGGTAGCCCAAGAGGTTCGGGTTGCCTTGTACCTTGTCATCACAGGCGAGGGAGACATCTACTAAGCCCGTTAGAACGTGGACGTAGCAGAGTGTGTACCTGTTCGAATTGTGGTCTTCGTTGCACTTGTTGGTGTCGGACCAGCCCAAGTGAGCGCCGCTACCCAAATCGTTAGCGAATGCAGGAGGCATGCCATAGTCGGGAGAAGCCGGGGAGTTCGGTCCTAGCTTGTCTGACTGCCACAAAGTTACAGGTACCTTCTGCCAAGGATCGAAGATCGCCGAGGCGATGGAATTCAGCGGGAAGCCGTCTGGGTAGGCGTCGTTCGTGTGGTTTAGCCTCGTGTACATCACGGTCTCGCCTTGTGTCTCGTTGTAGTTGTCGAGCCAAGCGATGTGCACGTTATCGAAGGAGTCGGTAATTATCGCTGGAAAGTGGGAGTTGGCAGCAAATGGCCTATCTGCCGGAATTCCTGCAGGGCCTTCGACATCGGAGATTGCCCCATCTGCAATCAGCTTGATTCCGAAGGTAGGGAGCCCCCCTGGTGCTCCGTTCCACGCTGCTGAGCCTCGCAGCCTCAGTTTGGTGTAATAGACCTCGTAGTTGACATCAATCTCGAATCCGTAGACTCGTCCGTCCTGCCAGACGAGATGGGTGTTTCCGGAAGAATCAATGGAAATCGCGGGATGGAGACTGTAGGCGTCATCGATGGTTATCCTCGTGTCATTGACGACTACGAGGTGGCCGTATCCTTGTTCGTCCTCGGAGGGGCCGAGGTCCTCGGAGTAGTAGCCGTATTGGCTGTTCATCTCTGTTCCCGAGTCCCCCGGCACCCACCCAGGCCATGGGTTTTCGAGGAGCGAGAGGGGGTCGAGGACGGTCATGTAAATCTCGCGGGAGTTGTTGGTCGCAAGGTAAACCATCGCCTCGACCATGATCTCCAACTCGGTGGACGAAGAGGAGGAGGTTGGGAAGCTGTACATCTGGCCGCCTGCGTTGGTGAGTCGGGTTGTCGAGCCGGGGCATGTTCTGGTGTTCAGGCCGGCGCCGTTCGGGCACTGGGCAAGATCCTGCATGTAGGAGCCGACTCCAGTGTCCGAGCCGGCCCAGAGCGGAGTTGGGATGATGTCTGCGATGACGCAAGCGTCGTGGGCTTGGTTGATGCTCTGGGTGTCATCGTTGTCCATCGGCGTGCCGCCGTAGGGCCCCTCGTCCGAAATCGGGATTACGATCTTGGTCGCGTTGGGGTTCCACGGGTGGTCTGCCGAGGTCGGAGGGTTGCCGGGGACGTTGCCTGAGATGTCTCGCCAGGACAAGCAGGCCCAAGTCGAAGCAGGGCCCCAGAACTCGCTGTAGTAGCCACCGTCGGCGGGTAGGTCGACTGCTTGGTTGTTGTAAACCACTTGTGTCAGCTCCCTGATGCCACCCGAGTCGTCCCCGGGCGTCAGTCCCAACGGGAGGTTCCTCGGCCCCTGACTCCCAGAGCCACCGGTCTGGTAGGCATCAGCGCAGGCTCCGCTCGTTGCGGCTGACGGCCAGTTGCCGCTGAGTGCGTACAGGGTCTCGTACACCGTCATGTTAGCACTCACTAGCAGTGGCTTGAGCCCGGGGAAGAATCCTCCGCTAGCGAAGTTGCCGCCGTAGAACACGACGCACATGTCGGCCCATTCGGTGTTCATCGATCCAGAGGTGTCGATGGGAACGGCCATCTCCACCTTTCCTCCTCTGGTATCGTCCCACACAATCTGAACGAAGTCGTCGACATCGACGGCGATGTCGGGATGGCCCTTGTGGCCGAGAATTGGCGTCAACAGTGTGTCATCGACCTCGATGATGGCTGTCCTAGCTATGTGGTCTATCGAGAGCATCTTGTAGTATATCTGTGGCTGCTGGTAGAACTTCTCCAGCGGCTCGAAGTGGTCCTCCCAAACGATGTGGGGGTTGTTGTTGGAATCGACGTCGATTGCGGGCCAATCACGATTCTGGGGGTTGTTGGTAACCTCGTAGTCGTCGGGTAAGACCGAGAGCACCGAGTCGAGTGACGCGTCCCCGTTCTGATCGTCGAGGGATGGGTCCAGTAACGTGTACATGATCTTGTACTGGCCCGCCTTATCGGTCCAGACGATGTGGACCATGTCATTGTCGTCGACCTTAACGTCGGGGTGCCAAGCGCGTTGCTGACCTGGATCGGATATCTGTGTCTGCTCGATTAGGGTCTCTCCTCTGGGGTCGAGCATCTTGTAGTACAGGTGGTTGGTGTTACGACTCCAAACGACGTGAATGTTGCCTTCGGAGTCAGCATTAAGCGCAATCATCCTGTCATTGTGAGTACCGCTATCGACAACCTGGACTGCATCTGTCAGCACGATATCGGTGGCCGAAGCCGTTGGAACAAAGGCTGAGAGGAGGCTGACTAGCATGAGGGAGGCGAGCGCAATGCTGCTCCTCTTCACTCCTTGATATTCGAGTTGGCCCGAGCAAGGCTGCTGCATTGGACAAAGTCGATTTTACTGAATACTTAACCTAACCCCTCTGCGGTCACTATTTGGGAAATCTTGGGGCTCTCACAGAATCCTGCCTAGGCCCACTCAAGGGGATCGAAGTCCTTGCCGAAGCCACCGGTCTCGTCGGTGTCGATTTCGGATGTCCTAGGCTGGGATTGGGAACTTCTTTTCACAGCGCTCTTGGCAATCCAGTCATCGACCGGTCCTGGCTTGCCAGTTCCGGTTCCAAATCCGTACTTGATCTGGTGGATGAGAGAGAGCTTGGTCAGCCAGACTTTCCTCATCGTATGCATGAATTCGTTCTGGGACAGACCGTCGAACCAGACTGGTCTTGAGAGGTTGAACGCCTGAAGGGGTCCTGCAACCCCGTCACTGCTGCGGCCGACGTGGAGGACCCAGTCGAGATCTGAGGAGGTCAGATGGATTCGGGTGTCATGCAGCCACTCCTCCCAGCCGTCGGAATCCTCCGAAGCGAGCTCCCTCATCGAATTCTGCTGTCCTTCGTCGACTCGTGTGATGGAGTAAACAAGTGCTAAATTCCTCTTTTTCGGAATTACGACGTTGAACAAGTGGCCCTGCTTGGTTGGGGGGTACCTGACATGGAGATGCAGGATCGCTTGTGGGTCCCTGACTTCGCGAGCCTCCAATCGCTCACTGTCTAACCACGCCCTGATGGCCTTCCCAGCTTCTCGCGGATCCACGGGCTCTGTAGGAGACCGTCCTATTTGAGCACGTTGAGGTTAGAGCGGGTCATCTCTAGCAACTCAACGATGCGGGCACCGTTGGCAGAAGAGGCTAGTTTAGCCCTTCTCCTCGAAGCCGTGAAATCAGTCCAGAGGTCATATCCACGAAGGAAAAATAGGTTGGAAATGTGGAACACCAACATGATTCCAATCGTTGTGATGGGAACCATCCAAGTTAGTCCGAGCGCTAGATACGCAAGGGCGAGGGCGATGGGGGGCCACACTAGTACGGGAGAGAACATGGCTGCTAGCATGTGGTAGGTCGTCCTCGCGTCAACCCCCTCATCGGTACGGTTGCCCAGATACCAAGCAAAGAAGGCCTGTATGCCCGTAGACGGGAGGGTGATGGGGGCGGTGAGGATCATGATTAGGAGGCCCGTGAGTCCACTGGCCCACGCGGAGTGAGTCTTGAGAGAGAGGGCATCGAGTGAGCTCGCATCGAGCTCGTTGTCATAGAAGATTCTGGCTGCCTCCCTCGCACTGTCAATTAGGGGATCATTGGGGGTCGAGCGGAGCAGTTCTCTCACCTCGCGTGCAGCGAGGACCTCGTCTCTCAGCGTCGTCAGGGGTGACCCAGACGCATTGGCTCTGAGATGCCCGAGCAGGTGCCAAGCCCGATAGGTCTCCCAATCGGGCGCATCCGGGGTGATAGTGGAGAGTCCTTCGAACAGTGTTTCCCGTAGCTGGATCACATCCTCCGATAGCGGCTCGACCCATTTCCCCTCAAGCAGGAGGCGGCCGTTTTGGGAAGAACGCGATGACTCAATTGGAATCGGTTCGGCAAACTCGACGTAGACATCGGTCCTGAACCAATGATGGCACCGGTAGTGGAGACCGACTGGCTGGAGGACTGGTCCGACCAGTCCCCTCTCGTCGGCGATGGCTGTCGCATTGAAAGCTAATCTCATCGTTCCCGTCTTGAATCTGTGTAGTCTTGAGTCCTGATGCGACTTGCCCTCCGGCATCACCACTGCGTTGTGGCCGGCGGCTATGCAGTGCGTCATGGTCAGCAGAGTTCGGTGGTTTATGCTACGAGCGTACTCCTCATCGGAAACCCCTCCGTCAATCTCTGGTTTGCGAATGACGGGTTGGGCCCCCATCCTACGAGTTAGCCACCCAATCAATGGCATGGTCATGAGGTCGTGGCGCCCCATCGTGATGACTCGGCTATCTTGGTTGTGGACTATCGAAAGCGGGTCGACCAGTCCGTTGATGTGAATCGAAGTGAAGATCCTGCCACCTCCCGAGGGAGGGAGGGGGTCGACCTGCTTCCTGCGGAAGATGTAGTCCCAAGCAGTTCTGATCATCATTAGGATGACATACCAGAACAACGGGCTTCCGGGATGCCTGCCCGAGTGGGCCCAAGGCAGGCCGTTGAGTTTCCTCTTCCTGAGTTTCTTGGCTCCGCTGGACAGTTCCGGCTCGATGTCGGGCGCCTGCTGCATACTAGTCACGGGGGTGCCACGAGGTTGGGGGTCTTGAGAATTCAGCGTATTGTCAGTCCAGAAGGTCGCGCATTGCTGATGCCATCCTCTCCCCATCCTCTTGATCTAAGGGACTGGACTTGAACGGCCATGCCAAGCCGCGGCCGTCTTCGAACTTGGGTATGATGTGGAAGTGTACGTGGGGGACGCTCTGGAAGGCATTGGGACCGTTGTTCTGCAGGACGTTAAACTCCGAGGCGCCGCTGACTTCGAGGGCAGCACGGGAGATGCGTGGCAAGACGCATCCGATAGCCTGCGCTGACTCTTCTGATAGCGCGTCCAGAGTCTCCGCCGCCTCCTTGGGGACGACGAGAGTGTGCCCGGGGCTGAATGGGTTGACATCGAGGAAGGAGAACACGTGCTCGTCCTCGTAGACCTTGTGACACGGCATCTCGCCGTTGATGATTAGGCTGAAGATGCTGGGTCCACTCTCTCCCACATTATCACCCCGAATCGGCGATTGCCTCTGCTATCGTAACCAACCCTTCCAACTGCAAGGCTGAGATCAACTCGGTATTCATCACAGGAGATTTGTCCGTTACCCTGATGCCCGCCTCTCGAATTTCACTGATGCTGGCGTACGCAGCAGCGTGTGCGGCGTCGTCGGTTGCGCCGTTGATGGATCTCATCGCCGAGACTAGCCTAGCAGCAACCTGCCCGACGGGCCAGCCATCGGAGGATTGGAGTGAAGCGATGTGGGCAGAGGCTGAGTTCTCTGATTCACTGATGTTAGAGGATCCGCCAAACTGGTTTTCTTGCGCCCAGATAGCTGCGTGGGTGCCAGCTGCCTTGCCTGAGACCAAATCATCGAGTAGCAGGTTTCCGGCCAGCATCCCGTCACCGTGCATGCCGCTGTGAGCGCTCCTGCCCGCAGCATATAGGCCTGTGAACCACATCTTGCCTGGAAAACCCTCGGGAGTGAACCCTTCAAAGGTAACTCGTCCGAACTCGTCCGAGGGGGCTCCTCCGGTCGTAGCAGCAACTCCCGAGGTGATTGGGAAGACATCGCGGGAGATGTCTAGACCAAGTCGTTCCTTGACCCGGGAAGTAGTCTGGGAGAACCACAATTCGGCCTCCGAATCCATTCCTCGCAGATCGAGGATGCAGGGTTCGCCCTCCAAGACCGCCTCCGGCCCCACATCCTCCCCATCCTCCTTGCGAATCCGGCCACCTGAGCCGAGTACATCGAGGGGAATGTGCAAGTCGCAGTCCCTGATGGTGAGTGGGTGTCTAGGGATGCATCCCATCCCTCGGAGCTGGATGCCAACGGAGAGTGCGAGTGCTGAACCCGTGCCGGGGCCGTTGGTGGGCGCGGACCATAGGCCTTGGTGTCCCTCTGTGGCGAGGATGACGGCCTTAGCCTGGATTGATTGAATCTCTCCTGTCAAGACGTTGAGCGTGGTGACTCCCCGTGCCTGTTGGTTGTCGGAGACCAGTTGAATGGGGTGTGTGTCCGAACGCCTATGCACGCCTCGTTTGATGGCCTGCTCCTCGAGGACCCTGGTTATCTCGCGCACTGTGGAATCGCCGCAGCCCGTAAGCCTCGCCACGCTGTGCCCAGGGGCTGAGGAGGCATGCGGCAGGCCCCCTTCCCTCCTACGCAGGACGAGCCCCCAACGCTCCAGTTCAGCTAGCGTCGAGACGCTCTCGCCACAAATCCTAGCGGCCGCCACCTTGTCTGTCGACTCGCCGCCCTCAGCGACCGTGTCGTCCCGGTGTGCCGAGGAGTCCAACTCGTCGATTGAGGCAGCCAAACCAGCCAGTGGGGAGACGCCCGATGCAGAGCCTACGCCAGAGCCGTCTATCATCAGTGGGACGGTGCCGGAATCGGCACAAGCTATGGCTGCTCGCAAAGCGGCCGGGCCCGCACCCAGAATGACTACGTCCCACGACTCCAAGGCAATCGAGTCGGTCCAACGGTCGTAATCTCATGAACGTGACGCCCCGCCCCCGTCTCTGCGGCGTTCAGTCGGCGACCGAGATTGCAAGCCGCCTGACAGCAACAGCGGCCACGAGCATCTTTTCGGCGGCGCCTTCGGGGTTGAAGCCGGAGGAGAGCGAGGTTGTGACCACGATGGACGATAGGGTCTCTCCCTGTGGTCCTCGCAATGTGACTTGGACGGGGCGAGATCCGGCTGTCGTGTCGGGCCATGCAAGACCGATCCACAATACGATGCAGTTGTCAATCAGCCTCCCCAGCACATCGACCAAATCGTTTCCCTCCTCACCTAGTTTGGCCGGTCCCTTGGGCTGCCTGGACAAAGGTGGGTTTACTCGGAGCGTCTGCAGGTGAGGCTCACCGTCCGCTGCGATAATCTCGATTCCTACCTGTGAGGTCTCGTGAGAGTGGTTGTGGACCATTACAAACAGGTCCCCCTGACCCTGAGAGCATCGTGGAGGGATGTCGAGGTCCATGCGCCACATGTTCTCGATTAGGGATGCGTGTCCCTTCATCGCTGAGTCCTGAAGCCTGTCAATCAGGCGAAACAGCCCCGGTTGCCATGCTCTGGTGTGCGCCATCAGTCTGCGTAGGGTCCTGATGCTGAACTTCGAGTCGTCACTAGTCAGGCCATCAATGGCAGCCACCCGGAATACTCGCTTGGCCTCCGACAACAGCCGTTCGTCGTCGAGCAACCCCAGGTGATTGAGGTGTAAAACCCGGAGCAGGTGCTCAACTGCTGATTCTGGAGTCTGGTTTGACCTTACTTTCTCTTCGAGGTCGCGCACCCAGTCGTCCCAAGCGCCTGCTGTCTCAGGGTCGAGATGGGCCACTAGCAAATCGGACAGCACGCGGTCAAGCGTACTCTGGTGGAGGGTCGGTGCATGTAGGGACAGCAGCGGGAAGTCCTCGTTCCTCATTGGAATGCCCTGTTCCAGCTTCAATGCGTTAAGCAGGGCGATTACCCCGAGGAAGACCGCAAGGCCATAGAGGAGCGAAGCGAGGATTGTCCCAGTATCGAAATTGCCAACGGAATTGATAGAGAACGCGGCGATCAGCGCGCACAGAAGGCGCGTGCGCTCACGCAGGACTCGCTCGTGCAGGGTATTCAGAATCCTCTCGACCCCGGGATATGCCTCCAAGGAGCGCTTGCCAGTCACCTTGAGTTGGAGGCGGTCTCTAGCAGACATCTGAGCGAACGTCGATGCCAGCAATGTCGGTATGCAGAGCACAGAGAGTGCGATGAACAGAGCGACACCTACTTCGTCGATAGCGAATTTCCAACCTGCCAACAGGAGGGTTGCGTACGGAACCACAACGGCGGCTAGCAGAAGGCGTAGACTTGGCGTCCCATTCAGGATTGCGGCTCGAGTCCAAAACCTCCTTTGCGAATCACGGGTCCTTACACTGCGAGAGAGTGCGGATTCGCCCCCCTGACCGAAGGTGCTGTCCTCGCCGTAGGGGTTGGGTAGCACGGAATCGCTCTTTTCCACGAACGGAGGGGGTGGCTTCTTCTGCTTCATGGCATCGGACTAGAGAAGCGCGAGGCACCAATTGTGCAGCGTCACATTTCTTGAGGGGTGAGTGCTCGCGAACACGGGCGTGTAGCATAGCCTGGATAATGCACCGGCCTCCTAAGCCGGGGACCGCGGGTTCGAATCCTGCCGCGCCCGCCATCATCTCACAGCTAGGCCGTGGAAGCGCCCTGCAGAAGCGGTGCGGTGTAGGAACTGCTCGAATTGGATGCGTGGGTACATCGAGCGCTGAAGGCCGGTATCGCAGTCTGAAAGAGCGTCGAGCAACTCGGCTCGCAGGGAAGGGGGGAGGGTCAGTCGCCGCCCTACGATGACGTTGTGAATCTGGGATACGATATCGGTGGCATCCATGCCGTGGTTCGTCATCAGGTCATCAATCTCTGCCATCGCCCCGGAGAGCACCTTCCGCTTTCTGCCTCCTTGGTTCTCCCATCGCCACTCGACCACCCTGCCTCTCAGAGCAAGCTCGAGCAGATGCCTCCCGGCCTGCAGGGTTGAGGCCTGAACGAGCCTGTGGACCGACGAGCGATCTGAGATCAATCCACGCAACTCGAGTAGCTCGAGCGTAAAGATTGCCTTCTTGAGATTACCCTCAGAGATGTAGGCGATGTCCTCCAGCACTCCCTCGGCAGGCTCGCAGCCGTGCTTCGTGGCAATCAAGGCAAGGGTTGCTATGGCCATCTCTCGGCCAGTGGAGGGGATTCTGATCATCTGGCTCCTCGATCTGAGTGCCTCGATGATTCTGGAGGGCGCCCTAGCGACTAGTATGAAGCGTGAGGCGGAGCCGATGGTCTCCATCATCCGTCGTAGGTAGGCCTGACGGATGTGGCCTAGGTAATCGGCGTCCTCGATGACGATGAGCCTGCTAATGGGAATCTGCCCGGGCTGCAGGTTGAGCTCGGAACCGGATGGTGCGATGTCATCTCCGGAGGGTTTAGCCATTCCCCTGTCGAAGGCGTCTAGACTGAGTCGGCCTGCGAGCGTATCCGCATCTGAGCCGCTAGGCCTCAGAAATTCCTCGAAGGTGGACATCGCGCCCCTCTGCCTGACGAGGTTCCTCGCCTGTAGTACGTGGGTGGTTGACCTCCAACTAGGACCCAAGATCTGTCTGGCTACCAGACGCCAAGAAGTCGTCTTGCCCACCCCTGCGGGCCCAGTGACGAGCAGATGGGGCGGATCTGGTGAAAGGCTGGATGAACTCAGAGCCTGCCGTGTTGCCCGAGGAACGGCCAGTTCCTCGAACCTCACAGGAGCTTCCGTTTCCAGCCAACTCGCCACGAGGGTGGGGCGAAGTGGCGGACCTTGAACTCCGCGATGGTCACTCTGCCTTCAGAATCTTGGCCATTCCATCCTTGCGGGGCTTGACAAAGATGCGGTAGCCGCACTTGTGACACGACCTGCCTGTAGAGCCGGCCTCAGTCCAAGTAAGGTTGCCGCAATTCACGCACTTGTATCGAATCTCAAGGGGGTCCATGGGTGAGTTGCAATGGCTGCACTGCTCCTCGCCAGAGGGGTTGTAGTCTCTCCTGTCAGTGCGATTGCAGTTCCTGCACTTGTGAAGAATCGTCCGTTCGTCTACCATTCCTATCGGCTCGGCGAATTGCCGGGCCTTCTTCAACCTGTCCTATCTGTCATGCGGTCTTGCGGGCGCGTTTGCAAATCTCCACGAAGTTCTCGAAGATTCTCGCGCCGAACTCCGTGTCGTTGACCTCTGGGTGGAATTGGAGCCCAAAGCGATCTAGTGCTTCGTTCTCCATGCCCTGAATCTCGCAGGAGTCACTGTGGGCGACGACCTTGAACCCAGGTGGCAATCCCGTTACCTCATCGTTGTGGCTCTCCCACACGGTCTGCTCGGGAGGAGTGCCTTCAAACAGGGGTCCGCCTCCCTCGACGAGGCTGATGGAGGCAGCTCCGAACTCGGGTCTGGGGGCCTCTCCGGCATCACCACCGTAGAAGCGTGCCATGAACTGGTGTCCTGCGCAAATGCCCAATATGGGGATGTCAAGGTCGAGGTACTCTCCGCAGTTGCCGAGCTCCCCAGTGAGTCCGACCCTAGCGGCGCCACCCGAGAGAACCAGCCCGTCAAGATCTCTGAGATTATCGGCTGGTGTTGAGTTCGGCAGAATCTGAGTTTCGACTCCGAGGTACCTCAGCATCCTCCACTCGCGGTGGGTCCACTGCCCCCCATTATCGATGACATCGATGACGATGTTGCCATCTGCCATGGCAAAGCGGAGAGTGGCAGGGCGATGAATGATACCCCCTCAAAGATTGAAAAAGAGAAGCAATCTCGGTGGAGAGCCAGCCCCGATGGTGTAGTGGCCTATCATGCAGCCCTGTCGAGGCTGCGACCCGGGTTCAAATCCCGGTCGGGGCGCCATTGCAGAAGCCGCCTAAGCGGGCGCGAGCCACGCCTCGAAGGAGCACAGGCGGAGGGTAGAACTGTAGTCGCGCTTGATTCGCAGCATGGGTTCGGAGGTTCCATCGAGGAGTGGTGGCAGGGCGTCCCGAATCGCCTCGTTGGTCGCTTCTATTTCGCTCTCAGAGACTATGACGCGGCCGCGGACCATAGAGGGAGAGGTTAGGTCCAAGAGGGGGAGGAGCGAGGGTAGCATCTCTATCGTGCGATGTGGGAGGTTCACGATCAGCAGGTCCCACTTGCCTGCAATAGAAGGACTATCGCAGAGAGTCGTGGCATCGGCACATCCGACTATCCTGTCCTCGTAAACACGGGTCAGAGGGAGCGGCTCGCTGGGGTAAGGGCGGCGATCCCACCGACGCAGGTTGTCGAGTAGCATCTCGACGGCGTGGGGGTTGAGGTCGGCTGCGAGGACGTCGCTAGAGAGTCCCGGCTCGGTAAGCAGCGTGGCTAGGGCCGGTCCAACCCCGCAGAACGGATCGCATACGCGCAGAGGGCGCTCGAGCGTCTGGCGCAACTGCTTGGCGAGGACGAGAGACTCGAGTCTCTCGGACTGGAGCTTGGTGGAGAAGTAGGCACGAGTGGGGTCACACACGATGCTGCGCCCGGACTCCCTGACGAACACGCGCGTTACGCAGAGCTCTGTGGGAATTGTCCCGACGAGTAGCTCATCGCCGCGTCGCGCACCTATCGGGCTGAGATCTCTGATTCGAAACTCTCCTTGGACGCCGTCGTCGGAGAGCACCAAGCGGATGTGTGGGTGGGAACGAAGCTTGGCCTCGGCTATGGCAGCCGAGTGCTCAGCGACTTCGTCGTCTATTCGCACCACCATCATGTCGCCGATGAATTCGTGCGAAGAGGGCCATGAATCTCGATGGCGCTCTACTTCTTGCTCGCCAACAGACTGCGCTAGGTGCGCCCACCAATCTGAGTCGACTCGTTCGTCGGCAGCCCCTTCGTGCTCGGTGACATCGAAGTCGTCGAGGGGGCTTGGCAATTCAATCGGTGCACCGGCATCGAGAGGAACCAGCCTGTGCTCGCCATCCTCTGAAGGGAAGATTCGCATACCCGAGGCGAGCCAGTCGTGGCTACGCAGGTGGCCGAGAGCCACCTCGACCTGACGGTTCGGAATTCTGAGGTGTCGCATCACGTTCATGGGTGGGGGCAGGCCAGAGCGCTTCACCATGACGGCAGACGCTCCGGCCCCCGGTCTGTGGCTGATTGGGCTGGGGCCGGGCGATCTAGAACACATGACCTCGCGAGCCAAGAGCGTGGCGAGGGGGTGCAAGAAGCGCTACCTCGAAGGTTACACGGCGGTTCTGCCAGCCGAGCAGGAGCCGCTTCTCGAGGGGGTGATCGGGCCTTGGGAGCGACTGATGCGTCCGTCCGTTGAGAAGCCAGAGAAGCTGCTGGAGGAAGCTGGAGAGGAGCCGATCGCCCTGCTCGTGGTTGGTGACCCCATGCAAGCCACCACGCACATTGACCTCGAGGCGAGGTGCGTCGAGCAAGGCGTCGGCTTCGAGATTGTGCCAGGGATGTCCGCGACCTCGCTGGCGGTCTCGCTCTCAGGGCTGCAGTCCTACCGCTTCGGGCGTCAGGTCACACTGCCCTTCGCCTATGGCGATTACCTAGCGACGTCTCCTCTCGAGATGATTGACGCAAACTACGTCGGCGGACTCCACTCCCTCGTGCTGCTGGATCTCGACCCCACAGGGATGGGTTTCGACCCGCCCAAGCCCATGCAGCCGGCGGAGGCGGTTGCGATGCTTGAGCGAATGGTCGCCCGTTTGGTCGAGGAGCAAGGCGAGAGGGAAAGCCTCGAGGCCCCGGTACGTGATTGGGACGGAATCCTGCTCAGCGACATCGGAACCGAGCGGCAGCGTGTGATTGCTGGCCACCTGAGTGATCTGTCCGAGGTCGAAGGAGGGTGGATTCACACCTTTATCCTGCCAGCGAAGATGAGCGGCAACGAGCGCGAGGCGTTCGAACGCCGAAGCGTCGGCTAGGTCCATGCGACGCCCTCAAGTCAGGGCGGCCCATCGCCGGGGCGTTCTACATGGCTAAACCACCCGCTGAGGTCCGCTTCCCAGGCGACAGGAATCGCAGGAAGAGAATTCGTGTAAGAGGGATCAAAAAGGCCTCTAAGGAAATCCAAAAGAGGCTTGAGAATAACCTTGAGGCGTTAGTGGAAGACCCAGAAGTTTTCATTCCAGAAATTACAGGAGAGTTAGGAAAGATTGCACTGTTCGGACCAAAGGATCGAATGGCACTTACTCTTAAAGAAATTAGCGTGGTTGCTTCAAAAAGATACGATACCAAGTGGCTAAAGAGGAGGATGGCAAAGAAAGGCGGTGATAAGGTCTGCAAGGCACTTGCTGGTTGCCTCTTCGCAGCCTCTGAGGGAGCCTTGTCTACTGTTTCAGTATTCAAGCATCCACTATATGGAAACGCCAGCTACCTAAAACGAGGCGATGGCACGAGTAGCCATCAGGTCGGAATCCAGAACTTCACCCACACGAGGCTGAGGCTGCTGGTATGGGACGATCATGCCAAGGCTGGCCAGTACTTCTTCTCCTGGGACGGCGGCTTCGTTTGCACTGGCACCGATCCCACCGCCCCCGACGAGTGGATAGATTGGGCACTCGACAACGCCTCAACCAACCTCTCAGGGAAGGATGCGCGGTGGTCAGTTGGGCTCGACGAGGACACCGTTCGCGATGGTCGAATGACTGAGCAGGACTGGCTCAGACTGAGTTTCGGCGACGGCGTCACCGTGGGGCTCTCCCAGGGGGCGCTGGCCAAGACCGAAGAACCGATGGCCCAGAGCATCGCGATAGCGATGATGCCCCCCAACAGGCTCGGCGACATCTGTGAGGCCTCGTGGATGTGGAGGCCCGAGGGATGGCCCGAGGACCGTTCGCTGCCCGAGGAGGGACAAGAGCGCCTCGAGGAGACGCTGCAGGCATGGCTCAAGATGTCACTGGAAGATGACTCACTGGCACGAAACTGCAGGGCCAGCATACTCAGCTCGATCACCGACGGATACGTGGTCGGCAGCAGCTGGTTCGCAGATGACGACCAGGACGGCTTCCTCGGGCACATGAGCGGGACGGATGAGGAGAGGCGTGCCATCGCGTGCGTTCTGGACTTGCTCGAAGGCGGTATTCACGTTAGGTCAGATGGAGTCGTGCTGAATCTCGACGAGCGGGTGGTGCGCCTCGAGGACGCATCTTGCCACCCCGCGCTCGTTGCGCTGTGGCCGGAGCACGGGATGGCCGTTCTAGAGGAGCTTTTCGGACTCTCCTACGAGGAGGCAAGGAAGGTGCACAACCGACAGGTCAAGCGCAAGCAGGGCTTCGGAGCCTTCCTGCGAGAACTCAACGATTCGCTCGACACCGCCCAGCGCCTAGACCGGCTGCCTTGGAAGGGCGCGTCGCTGCCCTCCCCACTGGAGTTCGCCGACCAGTTGGTTCGCAGGGCTGCTGACGACGGCATTGCGGCCACGGTGTCAATGGCGAGGAAGGGCAGGGGGATCGAAGCGGCGATGGGATGGGCGTGGCTGGTGGTCCACGAGCGTACGGAATCCGACTCCTGGAGGTTCGACGAGGACAGTCGCGACAAAGGCAGTGACTGGGTGCCGGCACTGCAGGCGCTGTGGGACGCAGCGGAGGCGCTTCTGCTCAAAGACGATCTTGAGGCGACGCTGGACTACAGGACGGCGATGGTCTGGCTGGCCGAAGTCAGCGGCTCGGGGCCCCTTCCCTAGAATGGGGGCCATTAGTGGTGGGCCCGCCCAGATTTGAACTGGGGTCTAACGCCCCCGAAGCGCCAAGTATAGGCCAAGCTAACCCACGGGCCCTAGGGTCACCGGGAACGGAATTTGGCCATAAGGTGAATGCCTATATCGCAACGGACTCCGGTCCGGTGCCAAGGGCGTGTAGATCAGCTTGGAAGATCGCCTCGTTCGCAACGAGGAGGCCACGGGTTCAAATCCCGTCACGTCCACCAGAAGCAGAAATCAGTGGGTAGACTCTGAGTCAATCAGGGGCCTCATTGAAGGTCTCTATGCGCTCTACCTCCTCGACTCTGCCAGTCTGCAAGTCAATGGCCGAGAGCCTCGGTCGCTGCGACCTCTCTAGCACGACCCCGGTGTCGATGATGAGGACTGCGGGGCGTCCGTCCGCCGTTGTAACCTCGCTCGCCCAGATGCCGTCTGCGGGGGGTTCTACGCCGAACGTGCCCAGTTTCTGAACGGGGGTGTGGCCGGCGATGATTTGGCGCTGATCGTCGAGCGGTCGCTCGGCGAGGAATACTGTGCGGGACTTGAGCCGGTCCTCGTCGGTCTGGTCCTCCAGCGGGAGGTGGGTCTGGTAGCCCGCATGCACGATACGGAAGCGGTCGAGAGTCACCTCAGTGGGCAGGGCATCTGTGAACTCAAGCCACTCGATGGCGCGCTGGCGCTGCTGCTCGGCATTGCCGGGAAACGAGTTTAGCGTCTGGCCCCCTCCGATCCTGTTCTGCCAGAAGAACGCCAAGCGGGTCGAGGAGCCCCGCAGGGCGTCTG
>JAYZLU010000029.1:0-4331 GCA_036153975.1 Thermoplasmatota archaeon
TGGACGAGCACTTCCCACTGAGGGTGTGGCAGACTGGTTCCGGGACGCAGACCAATATGAACGCCAACGAGGTCATCGCGAACAGGGCCATCGAGATGGCAGGCGGCGAGCTTGGCAGCAAGACGCCTGTTCACCCCAACGACCACGTCAATCGTGCCCAATCTAGCAACGATACCTTCCCAACGGCAATGCACATCGCCGCGGCCGAGGAGATACACCACGTCCTACTCCCTGCAGTCACGCACCTTAGGTCAGCCCTCGCAGAAAAGGTGAATGAGTTCGGAGTGATAGTAAAGATTGGCAGGACCCACCTGATGGATGCAGTGCCTTTGACGCTAGGTCAGGAGTTCAGTGCTTACGTTGCCATGCTGGACGCCGATGTCATTAGGGTCGAGCATGCACTCTCGGACCTCTTCGAGCTGGCCCTTGGTGGAACAGCGGTAGGTACCGGTCTGAACACGAATCCGGACTTCGCCGACCAGGTCGCGCATAGAATCGCAGAGAAGACCGAACTCCCATTCATCAGCGCTGAGAACAAGTTCGCCCAGCTCGCTGCGCACGACGCTATCGTTGCGGCATCTGGAGCGCTCAATACCCTAGCCGTTTCGCTGATGAAAATCGCGAACGACATTAGGTGGCTCGGTTCGGGCCCACGTTGTGGCTTCGGAGAGTTGGCGTTGCCCGCCAATGAGCCAGGGTCGAGTATCATGCCCGGGAAGGTGAACCCCACGCAGTCAGAGGCGATGACGATGGTATGCTGCCAGATCATGGGCAATCATACCGCCATTTCGATTGGTGGTAGCCAAGGCAACTTCGAACTCAATGTGTTCAAGCCGATGATTATTCACAATCTGCTCCATAGCGTTCGCCTTGTCTCAGACACCTGCCACTCGTTCGCAGACAGGTGTGTGATTGGCCTCATAGCCAACGAGGGGAAAATTGCCGAGCACCTCGAGAACTCACTGATGCTCGTAACAGCGCTCAATCCTCATATCGGTTACGACAACTCCGCCAAGATAGCCAAGAACGCGCATGAGAAGGGCCTCACATTGAGGCAGAGCGCACTCGAGCTTGAGATGCTGACCGACGAGCAATTCGACGAGTGGGTGAAGGCGGACCAGATGACAGGACCGAGCGCTTGACGGCGCCCCCCCTTGGTTCCCAAAATACGGGTGAGCGGAGCGAAACGCTCCGCAACCATTGTAGTACTGATGACATGGGCCGAAGTTTGTACCGCGCGGTACAGGTGGGAGCAACAGGGGGCTCTGCACATGGGGGAGCATCCCCCCCTGTTAACTCCGCAGGGTCCGGGTGTCCCCCGGGCCCGTAGGCCCGGGTTCCCCCGGGTAGAAGACTCCAGAACCTCTAGGGTCCCTTCGTCATTTCCCGACTCCTTGGGGATCACTCCCCCTTTCGCCGTCTCCGCTTCCCGTCCTGGCTCTCACCATTTCTTTCCACGGTTCGATACAGGCTCCTCCACGGGTCTCCCCGCCCTCGTTGCCCTCGTGTTTCCCTCCGCTTCCTTCCCCTTCCTTCCCTTTCCTTGCGTCCAGTTCTCTCCGGTTCTCTCCACTTCGTTTCTCATTCCCGCGACCCAGGTTTTCTTTTCATTCCAATCCCTACGCGCGTGTATCTCCGCAGCTTCTCCCTCGCTCTCCCCTTCCTTCCCTTTCCTTGCGTCCAGTTCTCTCCGGTTCCTCCGATCTCGTTGCTGCTCCGCCTTCACGTCCACAGACGCTCCGGCTCTCTCCCCGATCTCCTTTCAGATCTCGGTTCCACCGCCCCGGCTTCGGGGCTCGGTTTTTGTGGCCCGCGAGTCGCGCCGAAGCGCCCTCGCACCACTCCCCCGGAGCGGCAAGGTCAACAGGCTAGTGATTGGCTCATAAATGTTTCGCGATTATAGCCGCAGTACAACGGAAATAAGGGTCCCGCAGAGGTGATTTCCACTGCAAATCATCCTTGTCGGAGACTGCGAATCCGACGTCGTAGCAGTGACCTTTTTTGGTCCCCTTCAATGTCTTCTCCCACCTGTTCGAAGCGACGTCGGAAAACCGCCTCCTCGATAAGGAAAACATTTCCTTCTGAGTCGCCGAGGGCAATCGTTCCTTCCGTCGAGTAAATATTTTCGATACGAGAGTCGTGGTTGACCTCAAATTGGGTAGTACCGCTATCCTCGTCAAGCAGCGTCAGTTTGGCTCCCTCGGACCAAGATGACGACCACACGCATCTCCCGCCGCTCAGTGAGGGGCCCAAGGAAATCACGTCTACCAATCTACCTACATCGACGGACCAACCGTCAAGGGAGGGACCGGAAATCACTTGTCCCGATTCGAGACCTGCTACCCAATCCTCGCCAATGGCCAAGGCGGTAACTGGTGACGATCCAGCGTTGTGCGAGGCGACCTCCTCCCCAATAATCTCACTAACTCCCCCATCGCTGTGACCTAGATACAGGGCACCGTCCTCCGTGACTGCTCCGGTGGTAATCGGGCTGTTGTTGTCTAGGGGGATGTATGATGGATCATGACCAAGGGACACGTTAGCATAGCCACATCTCGGTCGACTGAGTCCAATGATGGCAAGCTCCGATTTGGCAGTAAGGAACCAGGCTCTGCCATCGACTTCCCACTTGCCTTGGAGCCTTCCCTTGATGTCAAAGAGCCATATGGCCGCCTGAGAGTAATCTTGAATCTCTATGGCGTAGACTGATGAGGTGACCCAGACCCCACCCCCCGAGACTCTCACGAAGTCGCTAGAACCCTCAAGCTCGCTGCTCCAAAGGAACTCCCCTGTCCTCATGTCAACTGCGTGAAGATTGTCCGACTCCGAAACACACAGCAAATCACCTTCGAGATCGCAGTCAGAGCAAGGTCCGTCCATGAAAATCTTCCATCTCTCCGATCCGCTGCTGATGCTCCAACAGGCTAGATCCCCTAGACGAGTTCCAGCCACGAGGTTGTCCCCGAATATTCTCAGTAACGTGCACGCTCCGTTCAACTCGCGTACGAAGGAAGCGAAATGGTGCAGCCCCCTACTTGCCATGGACTGCCACCGACGGCCTCGCTATCGGGGTTTCCGCCCTCCGTCTCAAGATGTTACACCGTAAAGCCGTTTGACCTTATCGTGCAGATAGTCGACGAAGGCGTCCGGTGACGGCGGAGAGCCACTGGCCTTCTCGACGAGGTCGGCCGGCTCGAGTATGCTGCCGCGCTGGTGAATGTGCCCCCTCATCCAAGCAAGCAGAGGGCTGAATTCCCCCCGTCGCATGTTCTCGTCGTGGTCGGGCATGTCCTTGCGAGCGGCTGCCAGCAGTTGCGCGGCGTACAGGTTACCAAGCGTGTAGGTCGGGAAGTAGCCGAAAGCACCCATTGACCAGTGGATGTCCTGAAGCACGCCAAGGGCGCGGCTTGGTGCGCGAACACCTAGGAACTCCTCGTACATGTCGTCCCAGGCATCGGGCAAATCGTCTACTTCGAGCTCACCGGAAATCAATCGCTTCTCTATCTCGTAGCGAATCATGATGTGGAGGTTGTACGTCGCCTCGTCGGCCTCGACCCGAATCAAGCTGGGCTCGACGAGGTTGACGGCCTGCCACAGTTCGTCGGCAGACACTCCTTCCATGTTCTCAGGGAAGTGCTGCTGCCAAAGCGGCAGCGCCCACTCGCAGAACTCCCTCGAGCGCCCAACCTGATTTTCCCACAGCCTGCTCTGGCTTTCGTGGACGCCCAATCCGTTTGCCTCCCCGGCGGGCTGGAAGTCGAGGTCACGTCGACGCCCCTGCTCGTACGTTCCGTGGCCAGTCTCGTGCATCGAACCGTACAGGGACCCAAAGGGGTCGGATTCGTTGTAGCGCGTCGTCCAGCGAACATCATCGGGATTCGGCCCGCCGCAAAAAGGGTGTGTTGATGCGTCGCGACGCCCCGCCTCGAAGTCGAATCCTATAGCCTCGGACACGCTTTGGCTCAATGCCTCCTGACCCGGCTGTGACCAGGAGTTGCCCTCGACCCATGACATGTCAGGGCGCTCGCCCTTCTCCACGACCGCCCTGACTAGGGGCGCGACGCTATCACGGAGCCCCGCGAATAGTGGATCCACTCTGGCAACCGTCAACCCCGTCTCGTACTGATCGAGGAGGGCATCGTACCGAACCCCATCATAGCCCAAGTAGTCGGCCTTCTGCCGTGCTAGGTCGATTGCTATTGCGAGATTATCGCGAAAGATGGAGAAGTCGTCCTTAGCGCGCGCCTCGGTCCATGAGACCAGTGATTTCGAGCGATGCTTAGCCATCTCTTCCACGAAGTCAGTTGGCAGCTTGGTGGCCTTGTCGTAGG
>JAYZLU010000030.1:0-3279 GCA_036153975.1 Thermoplasmatota archaeon
GGCAAGCTCCCCGATGGAAGGACGCTGACAGTCGAACAGCGCGAGGGCACCGTGACGCTCAACACCTGCGCGGGCTCGAGGGTCAACGAGACCCTTGGGCACTTCATCCAAGCCATGGGATCAATGCGCGAGGGCAAGATGGGTCGAACCCTAATCGACCCCTATCGCATCGCATTCCAAGTCCCGGGCACCAACGCCCAAGATGTGCTGGGATGGCTGTTGGAAACTCCTCCTGCCGCACTCGGCTCTATTCTCAGGATGACGATACCGAATGGGCGAGCCATTCGCTGGAGGATGGTGCAGGTCTCCAGGAAGATGGGCGTGCTCGGCAAGGGCGTGGACCCGAGGAGGGTCAACATAGAGGGGCTGATGGAGCGATATCGTGGCACTCCAGTGGTCGATGAGGCCCTCGACAAGCTGTTCCACGAGCGCATGGACATCGATGCCACCACCGACTTACTGAGAGCGATTCAAGACGGCTCCGTTGAGTTGTTCCACACCCCGCCGGGCAGGCTCGGAGTCTCCCCCAGAAGCGAGAGGGATCTGTTGCTGCCCTCCTGGTCGGACAAGGAGCTCAGGGAGCGCCTCGAAGTGCGCCTGCTGAACGAACGTGCCGTGCTCATCTGCCTGAATTGCGGTGGGAAGCGCAGAAGGAGGGTGGAGCGGATGGAGGGCGGCATCGGGCCATGCTCGTCCTGCGGAGGGAGCATGATGGCCTGCGCCCCTGAGCGGATGGAATCGCTCCTCGTCGAATGGACGGACAGCAACGACCCTAAGGTCAGCGCGCGCATGTCGAAGAACGCCGAGCTGGTGCGAACTCACGGAATCGAGGCTGTGCTCTGCCTGATGGGCAGGGGCATAGCGGGAGACACCGCGACTAGGGTCCTGCGGGGCCACCAGCGGGGTGACAGGGTCGGGCTCATGCGCGCAATCCACGGGGCTGAGCTGAACTACGCACGCACTCGCAGATACTGGTCCTGACGCAACCAATATTCACGGCCGGCCTCCCAGACCCCACATGCTGATCGGACTGACTGGCAGGAACGCCTCTGGGAAGTCGACCTTGGTGGACTGGTTCGCTGCCAAGGGGCTTCGCAGGGTGTCCTGCTCGGACTCGATTCGTTCATGGCTGGCCGAGAAGGGCGTCGAGGCCACTAGGGAGGCTTTGATTGAAGGCGGCAGGGAGCTGCGTCGAGAGGGAGGCCCGGGGATACTGGCCGAGAAGTTGCTCGAGAGTCTAGAGGGCGAGGAGGCGGTGGTCGACTCCATACGAACACCGGCAGAGGTGAAGGCGTTGCGCTCTCGTGACGACTTCGTGCTAATCGAGGTCAGGGCGGATGAGGACCTGCGCTGGCAACGCCTCCAGAGACGCGGCAGGTCTGGGGACCCGAGCGACAGAGGTACCTTCGTTGCACAGGAGAAGACCGAGGCGGAGGCCGAGGACGAAGCAGGCCAAGCCTTGGACGCGACCGCCGGCATGGCTGATTTTCAGGTGCTCAATGACGGAACAATCAGTGATTTAGTGAATAGGGTCGAGCAGCTCTGGTCGGAGCTCTAGGCTTGACGAACCGCAATCCCTGCCTCGTTCATCATTGCGATAGCGATGTCGAAGTCGGGGCGCCAACGCTCGGGTACATCCACACCGGCCGGAAACACGACCTCGTTGACGCCGGCTTGGATTAGGGATCTCGCGCATCGAGAGCAGGGCGGCCATGAGATGTAGGCTGTGTTGCCCTTGAGAGAAATCCCGATTCGGGCGGCATGCATGATGGCGTTCTCCTCGGCATGGCAGATTAGGGGGTACTTCTGCTCCCGATCCTCTAGCCTGTTCGAATCATCCTCTATGCCACGGGGGAAGCCATTGAATCCGGTTGAGCGAATCTCCCGGTCCTCCCCGACCACTACGCAACCCACCTTCGTCGACGGGTCCTTGCTCCACTCCGAGATGTGCTTGGCCAGTTCTAGGAACCGACGATCCCACTTCTCGCTCACGGACCGCGTGGCAGGTGAGTGGGTAATCATCCTTCGGTTCTAGCACCTGGTGGGTGAATGGTGAGGGCGCTCCACAGATCCAGTCCCTCCCTCCGTACGAACTCCCCGAAGAGTTCGCCGACCAGGTAGATGCTGCCTGTGACGTAGACCCCGCAATCAAACTCGCCCGCCAACCTAACCGCTCTGTCCATTGCCATTGTGGGGTCAGGGGAGATCTCCACCTCGACATACCCGAGCTCGGCTAGTTCACGGGCAAGCTCCTGTGGGGGAACGCTGGGGTTTCTGCCCCCATGGGCCTCCGTGACAACGGCGCGCACGAAGTTGCTAGTGTTGGCGAACGGGGCCAACGTCGATTGCAAGTCGTGCTTCTGGGTCATTCCCAGCAGCAGTACGTGCCTTTGTCCCTCGATGGCTCGTAGATCGTGGTTCAGGCTCTCCTCGTTGTGGGCTGCGCTGATTCTGCAATCCACTCCGGTGGACCAGTCGAAGGCGTCATTCGTTCGCCCTGCCCAACTGACATCGGCCTCCATCTCGGTCCACCCTAGGCGCTCGGCGATGATACAGGCCAACTCATGGGCCACGCCCTGCGCATCGTCGCTCTCCGGGTGGCACCAAACCATATCCGCACCAGCAATCCTCTCGATGGCATCGCGAACCCCAGCATCGTCGTGGTGCAGGCATAGCAGGGGCACGCCTTCCCGGTGGATGCCGGCCTTCTCGGCCGCAATCTGCTCCAGCGTATCGCCGAGCAACTCAGTATGGTCCTTAGAAATCGTCGTTATGGCACAGAGATTCGCTTCGACCAGTCTCGTTGCGTCCAAACGACCGCCCAAACCAGTCTCGATTACTGCTCGGTCCACTCCTGCGTGGGCAAAGGCGAGCATGGAAGCGAGGAAGGTGGCTTCGAAGTAAGTCGGTTGGATTACTGGCTTCACGAGGCTGGCCTGCCTTACTTCCTCCAAGTGCCTGTCGAACTGCTCGGGCCCGACTGGGCGGCCATCGACCCTCGCTCGCTCCTCCACGGTGACGAGGTGCGGCGAGGTGAACAAGCCGATGAGATAGCCATTGCGCGAGCCCATCGCCGACAGGTGGGCGCACAACGAGCCCTTGCCATTAGTGCCAGCGACATGGATGCTGGGGAAGGCTCGCTCCGGGTGCCCGAGGCGCTCGAGCATCTCGGCGCAGGACGACAACCCGAGCCTGATGCCAGCCCCTATTCGGCCCGTCAGCCAGTCCCTGATGTCGGGGGCGGGTGCCGAGGCCATGGTTGGGTCAAAGTGAAATGTG
>JAYZLU010000031.1:0-5033 GCA_036153975.1 Thermoplasmatota archaeon
GGTGTGACGTACTCCTGGTACACCAGACAAGGCGAACCGCATGATGGGCAGGTCGAGATAGCCTGCAACCCCATGAATACCATCTCACTCACCTTCGCGGGGACTGGTCCCATGCCGGTGCGCGATATTCGGCGATCGCGCGAACGACCAAATCCATCATTGGCATCCGCGAGTGGCTCTCGCCCTCTTCCTCGCCCCAGTCTCTCATCACTTCATTCGTCCATTCTTGCAGCCATCTGTCCATAATCAGTTTCCTCTTTAAACCTAGTGTGGTTTTCACACTAAGCCACCGAATCGATCTATATGAACCCCTGAGTAAGCGTGCCCACACCACGGTGCGTTTTATACACTAGATGCCCTTCTCGCAACTTGATTCCAATGCCCAGTCAGCCCATGGCAATATCAGATGAGGACTTCAAGAGAGTAGAGAGCGCTGTCAATGACGTGAAGGAGAACGGGGTGGATATTCGCAGTATCTTCGAGTCCTACTACGACGGCGAGAATTTTGACATCGACTGGGAGGTCGATGCCGCTGTCGACGCATTCTCAATTTTCAGCTCCAGGTGGACCATCGAGATACTCGCGACGCTGTACATCGCCGGCGAGCGCCGCTTCAACGAAATGCGCAAGCTGCTGAGGGGAATCAGCAGCAGGACGCTGTCGGACAAGCTGACCAAGTGTGCGGAGTCAGGGCTCATCGAGAGAATCGTCGAGGACGGGCCCCCGATCAGGGTGAAGTATCGGCTGACCGACCACGGCAGGAACTCAGGTAGGATGCTCAGCCCCCTAGTGGCGTACATGAAGATCAAGCAGGGCAAAGTAATCAGGCACAGCATCTGAAGCGTGAGCATCCATGACTCAACCAAACGCATCCTTATAGCCTAGAATGCCGAGTTTCGCGCATGGCACTGATACAGCAGTGGCGCACCACTCACCCCTGGATCGCCGACGCTGTGACCGCGATCGTCGGTGGTTCTCTGGGCGTCTCCTCCCTGTTCCCGTTCCTCGCTCCGCCGTTCGCTCAGGGGACGCTCTCCGCACCCCACGAGAACGCTTTGGAGCATCCGCTGAGGGCGCGTATCCTGCACACCCTACAGCGCTCCCCGGGCATCCACTTCCGTGAGTTGCAGAGGCAGCTTGGAGCCGCCAACGGCACCCTCAGGCACCACCTCCACGTCCTGATCAAGGAGCGCACCGTGACCATCGTGCCAGTGAACGGGAGGACCTGTTACTACGCCGGCGCGCCGGCCCAGGTCGAGATCCTCGAGGGTACAGGGGTCACCGACGAGGCCAAGGCGGCCGCTATGCTCCCTGTCGGCCTTTCAGGGGTCCAGCGCAACATCGTGAACAGACTCTCCAACGCCCCGGCCCCAGCCTCGCAAGCGCAACTCGCACGAGACCTCGATCGATCTCGGGCTACCGTGCACTCGGCTGTCTCCGTACTCAGGCGACGCGGCATCGTCAGCTACGGCAGGCTGTCCCTAGCCCCGCACCTAGAGGGGCTGCGATGCTCCAAAGTCGACTATCCGTGGCTCGACATCCGTCGGGAATACGCCTGATTCCGATTCGCTCCCGAGCCAAGCCTCTTGAGTCACGAATCTGCGCGCCCTGTGTGTTCGCGCTCAGGCTGATCGAGTACCCCATGCCCACGGGCAGCAGGGATGCCGACGTGCTCCTGACTTGGATACTCGATTCGATGGGCCTGATCGGGAGGAAATCTTACCAGTGGAGCGGTGACGAGCAGCAGGGAGCCCTGCACCGCATAGTGCGTGGTGCGCTGCTGGTCGACCCCCTGAGGGGCTGGGACACTAGGGACCTGGGCGATGCGAGCGGCCTGTCGCACACGGGAACGCACCACCAGATGACCAAACTGAGGTCATGCGGACTAGTTTCAACCGAGGTGGACGGCAAGTGGCACGTCCACGTGCTGAGGGGCGGGTCGATGTCCGCTGCCGTCGGGTTGGTGTCCGTGCAAGCCAGGGCGACCCTCGAGCTTAGGGTCTCGGAGCTGGCCGGACTGGTCCAGCCTTCCGATACCAGAATGGGCGTGCAGGCCGAGGAGGAGGAAGTCAGCTTCGCAATCAGCATCGCCGAGCCGGGGGCTCGTAGGGAGGGGCACGATGCGATCGATGCCCTAGTCGCAGACCTTGGTCTGAACGGCGAGCGCTCGAGGGACGACGACAAACTGGTCCGCGATCTGCTGTGTGAACTGGCCTCTAGTGAACGCCCGATGACCATCCTCGCCTTGGCCGAGCGGTTCTCCGAGAGCCGCTCTCGCGCCCAACGGGCAGTCGAACGCATGCGCAGCGCAGCCCTCGTCGAGCGCGTGCCCATGGTCGACCGCATCTCACAGGACGTCTACGCAGGGCTGATGCGCCAGCACAGTGGGCGCGGCGAGGAGTGGCTGATGTCGCGCGGGGGCCTTGGACGACTTGACGAATCGGTATCCAAGGCGCTTCTGGCCGGTGCCAAGAAGGGATCGCTCAACATCGAGAAGGTGCAGGCCATCCTCGCACCTGTACCCATCGAGGGCCAGAGAATATTGCTCAACACCCTCGGCGGCAGGATGCCCTTCGGCATCAGGCTCGCCGGAGCCAACGGAGCACAGGTCGCAGAGCGCGTGATGCGACAGGCCGATAGGACGCTGAGGCGGCTCAGGACGGTCGCCCAACGCCTTGACGAGGCGCTCGCGGACTAGTTGGCTCACGCGGCGATTGGATCGGGTCTCGACAGTTCCTCGAGGTATTCGGTGACCATCCTCCCAAGTGCTCTCTGATCGCCCTCCTGATGGAGCTCCACGCGCATCGCAGAGGCGCCTGGTAGGCCCTTGGTGAAAGAGACGGCATGGCGCTTGAGGTTCTTATTGAACCGCGGGGCATAGAGCTCCTCGCTGAGTTCCATGTATCGGTTCCAGCACCACAGGCGCGCCGCTGCCGCATCGTCGTCACCCCAGGGGGGCGGGGTGCTCGACCAACCGAGGTCGCGCTTAATCTCGTGGAATATCGTCGGCCTGCCAATCGCGCCGCGTCCTATCATCAAGCCAGCAGCGCCTGTCGCTTCGAGGCAGGCGGCGGCGGTGGCGGCATCCACGACGTCACCATTAGCAATCACCGGGATGTCGACTGCCTCGACGATCTCGCGAATCTGCTGCCAATCGGCCGTGCCTGAGTACCTCTGCCTCAGGGTTCTTCCGTGTACGCAAATCCGCTTGATTCCTGCCTCCAGCCGCTTGGCCACCTCGAGCGCAGTGTTGGGACCGCCTCCAGTGCCAAGCCTGACCTTGACCGTGATCGGCACCTCGGTCACTTCGAGGCATGCCCGGACCATCGCGACGACTCGATCGGGGTCCCTCAGAAGCGCTGCTCCGGCGTCGTTGCGGCAGACCTTTGGCGCCGGGCAGCCGAAGTTGATGTCGATGATGTCAGCCCTGTCCTGAAGCAACTCCACAGTGGCGACCATCTCGTCGATGTCGCCACCGAATATCTGCGGAATGAATGGCGACTCGCGCGGATCGCTCTCGACCTTCAGCCACGAGTGCGCGTTGCGACGGGTCAGGCCGGATGCGGCAGTGAACTCGGTCACCGTGACATCGGCTCCGCACTCTCTCGCTAGCAGCCGGTACGCGAGGTCGGTGACACCTGCCATTGGCGCGAGGAACAGGGGTGGCGTCCCATTGTCCATGATTATCGGGCCGTGTGGTCGCCTTTGAGGGCGTCGAGCGCTCAGAAGGTCGATTCCCAGTCCGCTACGTCCTCTGCGAGCTCCCACTCCATGTCGTTGGAGACCGTGCCCCGCGCCTTCAGAATCTCCCGGGACAGGAGCCAGTAGACCAACGCCAGCGAGCGTCGGCCCTTGTTGTTGGCGGGAAGGGCGAGGTCGACGTTGCGCAGCCTGTTGTTGGCATCGCAGATGGCGACCACGGGCAGGCCCGACTTGACTGCCTCGGAGAGCGCCTGGGCATCGGCCGCGGGGTCGGTCACTAGTATCACCTCGGGCTCGATGTAGGTGCGCAGTCGCGGGTTGGTGAGCGTGCCCGGTATGAAGCGGCCGACGATGTGCTTGGCGCTGATGGACTGCGCGAACTTCCGAGCCGGCCTCTGGCCATACTGGCGCGCGCTGACCACCAGTACTCTCTGAGCCTCGTAGTTGGACAGGAACTGGGCCACGATGCGGATCCTAGCGTCGGTCTGGTGGACGTCAATTATGTGCAGCCCGCTGCCGTCCTGCTGCATGTTATCCAAAAACTGCTGCATGTCCTGGCTGCGTTGGGTGGTGCCAATATGGCAAGCGTGGCGCTCGTAGACGTCAAATGGAACTAGTGGGGACATGTTCTCCGCCATTCGGTTTCCTCAGCAGCGCGGCGACCTGACCATGACTCATAAGCGCTGCGCTGCGCCTTCGACGGTGGAGCGCTCAGTCGTTCAACTCGGAGAGGAACGTGCACTCGCCGGGTTCGTGGGACTGCGGGAAGCGGACGCAGGGCTTGGTGATGGTCGCGTACAGGTCGAAGTGGTCGTGGAAGGACAGTTGCTCGACCGGGGCGGTCACGCCGTATCCCCTGGCCTCCACCTCGAGTATCCAATCACCAATGATGAAATCGGTTCGCCACTCGAAGCGCTCCAGTGGGTGGTCCTTTGTGGCACGGACCTCCCAGAATGGGTCGCCCTCGCCCTTGGTATTAGGCTGCCACAGCCTGGCCTCGACGTAGCGAATCTCGTTCGTGTCGTTACCGATGAGCTCCTCGATGGTGCTCGAGTAGGGGAACTGGGCCCTGAAGTTGATGGTCAGTTCCGAGACCGTCTCGTCGAACTGGATCACGGTCTCGTTCTGATAGATGACCGATTCGACGGTCGCGCCGGTGTCGAAGGTCTCAGACCAGCCGGAGGTCACCTCCTTGTCTATATGCACGGGATGCTCCCGCCAGTCCTCGATTATCTCACGTTGGATGGAGAGGGCCAAGCATCCGCTGCTAAGCATAGACAGAATCAGCAGGGCGGCGAGCGAGAGTGCCTTGGAAGCGCCCCTCATCGAGC
>JAYZLU010000032.1:0-3197 GCA_036153975.1 Thermoplasmatota archaeon
CCGACGACAGCAAGCAGGTCAGTACCCTCGGCGCGTTCCCTTTGCCCGTTGAGGTCGACGAGATGGCCTGGGAGAGTGCGAGGGGGGGAATCTCCGCCTTGTGCCCCGGCGAGGTCGCTCTGCGTGGGGGGACGGACGACCCCTACGTCACTGACAACTGGGGGCACATCCTCGATTGCTCGTTCGGCCCCACTATCAGCGACCCCGCTGCTTTGGAGGCCGAGATTCGCGGCATAGGTGGCGTTGTGGAGGCCGGGCTCTTCGTCGGCATCTGCGATGTCGTCGTCATGGCATCGCAAGGCGAGGTCAGCACCCTCGTCAAGCCCGGCGGGCGCTTGGACTGAGTCTCCCGTCGCCGTTATAGGGCGGCGCCAAATCCGAGCCCCGGGTCTGTAGCTTAGTCAGGTAGAGCGACGAGCTCTTAACTCGTCGGCCGCGGGTTCGAATCCCGTCAGACCCGCCGTATAACAGCGTCTTGCCGGCGTTCAGTGGACTGCCTTTGATATGGGGGAAGTGACCCGGGCGGAGCGAGATTCGAATGGCGAAGACGACTTGGATAGGGGATGTTCGAGCCGGTGCCCACGATGGCGCTGAAGTCGAGTTGAAGGGGTGGGTCCACCGGTCCCGGGGCTCCAACAAGATCTGGTTCATTGTCCTTCGTGACTCTACTGGGTCCGTTCAGTGCGTCGTCAAGCGGGACGAGGTCGGAGACTCAGCATTTGAGGAGATGAGGGGCGCGCTCACCGAGTCCAGCGTCATCGTGCACGGAACGGTCGAGGCAACCGACCGCGAGCACGGCCACGAGGTCACGGTATCCTCCGGCGAGGTAATCGGGCCCGTAAACCCCGACCGCCCGTTCCCAATCACCGAGTCCGCGATGGAGGAGGCCGACGGGGGGCAGACCGAGTTCCTCCTCGATAACCGCCACCTCTACCTCCGCACAGGTCGGATGACCACCATGCTCAAGCTGCGCAGCACCGTCTTCGGGGCCATCCACTCCTACTTCCGTGAGCGGGACTTCATCGAGTACCAGGCACCCAACTTCGTCGCCGGAGCCGTGGAGGGCGGCAGCACTCTGTTCGAGCTGCCATACTTCGGGCGCAAGGCCTACCTGACCCAGTCCTGGCAGCTATACGCCGAGGCCGCTATGCCCGCCCTCGAACGGCTCTACACGATGGCCCCCTCGTTCCGCGCGGAGAAGTCTCGCACACGCCGACACCTCACCGAGTTCTGGCACGCGGAGATGGAAATCGCTTGGGCCTCCAACGACGAGGTCATGGAGCATGGCGAGGGTGTGGTACGCCACATCTCGCGAACCCTGCTCGAGGAGCACGAGGACGAGCTCGCCGAGCTAGGGAGGGACCTCGACTTAGTCTCCCGCTACGCCGACAGCACGTACCCAAGAATGAGGTACGACGAGGCGGTCGAGACACTGCAGGGCAAGGGGGTAGAAATCGAGTGGGGGCAGGATTTGGACTACAGCAAGGAGAAGGTTCTGACCCAAGACTTCGAGGTCCCGCACTTCCTGACCCATTACCCCCGTGTCTCCAAGCCGTTCTACCACCGTCCGGACCCCGACGATTCGAAGTACGTGCTCTGCCACGACCTGCTCGCCCCCGAGGGCTACGGCGAGATAATTGGTGGCGGCGAGCGCACCTGGTCGGAGGACGAGATACTCGAGAGGATAGACGAGGAGGGGACGCCACGCGAGCCCTACGAGTTCTACATCGACGTCCGCCGTTACGGGGGCGTGCCTCACAGCGGCTTCGGGTTGGGAGTCGACCGCGTCTGCGCATGGCTGTCGGGCGCTGACCACATCCGCGAGGTCATCCCGTTCCCCCTGGACAGCAGACGCGTCACCCCCTGAGTCCTGACACGGGTTCATATGAGCCAACCCGGCCCTGTCAGCGTGGAAGCGGAAGACAGGAAGTCCTTGGCCTCCATCGTTTGGATCCCGGCCTTCGCGGCCAGCATGTGTTGCTTTCCCTCGGTGGTCTGGGTCTTTTTCGCGGGCTCATCGGCGATAGTGGCCGCTGACCAGCTCTCCAATGATCTGTACTACTCATGGGTGCGCTACGCGCTCTACGCCGCCTCTATGGGTATGGTCGCTGCGGGCTTGGTCATCCACTTCAGGAACCGCGGCGTCTGCACGCTGGACCAAGTCAGGCTCGAGCGCAGGCGCATCGTGAACACGTCGCTGGCCGTGTTCACCGCCTCCATCACCCTCTACATGGTGTGGAACTACGTCATTCTGGAGATAATCGGCATAGCATTGGGCCTACCTTGGGAGCATACCGCCTTTTGGAGCAACTAGGCGACCATTGACGAATGGCTCATACGACGACCACGTCTAGCAGGACCATGAGCGAGGGCTGGCGTGACTTGGACATCGCCAACCCGACCGACGAGCACGCGATGCTGCGCCAGATGGTCAGGGACTTCGTCCGCGAGGAGGTCGAGCCCCAAGCCCTCGAGCACGACCGAGACGAGCGGTTCAACCTCACTCTGTTCCGCAAGCTGGGTGGGATGGGCCTGCTCGGGCTGACCGCTCCCGCCGAATACGGCGGGGCAGGAATGGACGCCACATCGGTCGTCATCGTCAACGAGGAGATATCCTACTCAGACCCGGGCTTCTGCCTCGCCTTCCTCGCTCACGACCAGCTGTTCGTCAACAACCTAGCCCACAGCGGCACCGACGAGCAGAAGGCCAGGATTTTGCCCAAGGTGTGCAGTGGAGGGTGGATTGGCTGCTTGGGTATGAGCGAGGCCGATCACGGCACTGACGTCTTGGGTATGCAGACCAGCGCGGTGTCTCGTGACGACGGCTCCTGGGTCGTCAACGGCCGCAAGATGTGGATAACGAACGGTTCGATTGACGATGATGGCACTCCGGCTGACGTGGTGTGGCTGTACGCTAGGACCGGGACTGATGACAGGGGGCGCGCCGAGCTCACTACCTTCCTTGTCGAGCGCGGTATGCCCGGTTACTCTGCGGGCCAGAAGATACACGACAAGCTCGGGGTGCGCGCAAGCACGACCTCGGAGCTACTGTTCGAGGACTGCGTGGTGCCAGCGGAAAACGTCGTGGGACAGCCGGGGGAGTCGATGATCCACCTGATGAGGAACCTCGAGCACGAGCGCCTCGGCCTCGCTGCGATGAGCGTAGGCATCGCACGCCGCTGCCTTGCCGCGATGAA
>JAYZLU010000033.1:0-6851 GCA_036153975.1 Thermoplasmatota archaeon
AGCGGCCGCTTCGTCCGCCTTTTGACGTCCCTTCGAAGAAATCTCTGCAGCCTCGACTCGGGCGTTTGAAACAATGCCCTTCGCCTCGGACTCGGCCTGCTCCCGAATCCTCTCTGCATTAGACTCGGCGTCTTTGATAGTACGGAGTACTTCTGCCCTTCCCATCGGTGTCACCTACGGTGACAGCGCCAACGAGGAGCAGTATATCATGTTGACCTTGTCACTTCCACAAGCGCTCCCAAAGGGCTTTCCAGATTCAACCAAATAGAGGATGGGCCGAGGGGGGGGCGTGGACGTTGAGCGCATAGAGGAGAGGGAGTGGAACGAGCTCCAGCGCAACCTAGTAGCGACCATTCCCTTCTATGACAGGATAAACCGGTTCGCAACCCTCGGACAGGTCTCGAAGTGGCGCAGGATGGTTCGCGCAAGGCTCCCAGCAGGGCGCGTTCTGGAGATCGGTTGCGGGCCCGGCAGCTTCGCGGAGGATGTCGAGGGGGGCGGGCTAATCTGCCTCGACCCCATTCCAGAGATGCTCAGGATTGCCGAGCCCCGAGTCAACGCGAAGCGATCACAGCGTGGTGACGCCCCCGTGCAATTCGTCGAGGGAACCGCAGAAAATCTGCCCTTCGAGAACGACTCCTTTGATGCGGTATGCTCGTTATTCTCCTTCCGCGACTGGTATGACAAGAGGGCAGGGCTCACAGAGGTCTTGAGAGTCCTAAAGCCCGGGGGTCCGATTGTAATCGTAGACCCAGCTAAGATGAACCGAGTCCACGGTTGGCTGGGTCTAATCTGGATGAGGGTCTGGGTGGGGTCCTACGCCAGGTTGGTATGCGGTCAACGCGACCACCCATGGAAGTGGCTGACGAAGACCTACGCGGGATTCGGCACCACAAAGGACTACGTCAGGATGCTTAACGAAGTCGGGTTCGAGGGCGCCAAGGCCAAGGTGGTGTTTCCCGGGATGGCCACGATATGGAGCGCCCGAGCCCCTTCATAGAATCCAGAACATCCTTCGACAGGTCACAGCCCTCCAGATAATCCCCCTAGTCAGTCGATTGAAACTCAGGTTCACCATCCAGTCTGGCAGCCTGAAGACAAGGCTGCCCAACCCGAAGGACCGCTTGGAGTTCCTCATCACCTTGCCCATCTGCCAGTCCCATCGTCGCTCGTACTCTGCGAGGGGCGTCCCTACGGTGACATGCTCGGCGATGACCTGGCCGGCAATCCTCCCACCGATCATCGCGATTGTGATTCCAGCCCCATTCGAAGGCAGCACCATTCCTGCGGCGTCGCCCACCAGCAGGTAGTTTCCCTTCACGAACGATTTGATTGTACCCGACATGGGAAGCGAGCCGGCCCCTCTGAAAGTCACCTCCCCCTCGTATCTGGCGAAGAAGTCGTCAGCGTAATCGTTCAGGCTCCTTCCCTTCGAGAGCCCCCTCTGTATACCAAGGCCGACGTTAGCACCCCCTTGCTTCGGGAATACCCAGGCATAGCCACCCGGGGCCACAGAGCCGAAGTGCAGCTCGACTGCATCAGGAAAATCACCGTCCATGAGGACGAACTTGACCGGGATGTTGAGCCCTCCCTCTTCCCAGTGGTCCATCTTGATAGGGTCATTGTGACCTGCAGCTCCTACGATTACACTAGCTTCTAGCCTCCTCCCGTCCTTCAGGACCACGGTGTCGCCCTCGACTCTCTCTACCCGAGTTCCCAGCAGATACTCAGCACCCCTTGAGATGGCAAGCTCGACCAACGCTTCGTCATGGGCGACCCTGTCGAGGATCATACCTTCGAAGTCGAATCTCAGTGGTTTGCCGTTAGGGGGGACTATGTGCATCTTGTCTGTTAGTCTGGAGATTGCATGCTCTGGTGTTATGAACAGGTCATCGATATCGGGTACGTCCGGACAGAGCCTGCGCATCTCGTCGTTTGTCGGAACGAGCTCCCCGCACTGGAGCGGGGACCCAATTGGATCCCTACCATCGACTACCAGCACCCTCAGTCCACCCTCTGCGGCGAACCTAGCAGTGGTGCTCCCCGCAGGTCCCCCTCCTACTATGATGACGTCCCAAGCCTCGTTCTCAGGCATCTCGTATCGCCTCGTCGTAACTTAGGTCGTTCGAGTCTGGGACATCTTGGCAATGTCAACCATCAGATCCCTAGCGTTGCTCGCGGGCATCTGGTGGAGGTGCCCAAGAGCCCTCTCGACGTGGTTCGAAATGAGCTGGCGAGAGTAATCGAACGACCCAGCCTTCTCCAGCAGTTCGATCAACTCCTGCAACCTGTCGTCACCGAAGTTCGTAAGGACGTCCGCCAGTTGCTCCCGCTCCACACCATACAGCACAGTCAGGGCGTGGATAATGGGCAGAGTCATCTTGCCCTCCTGGACATCTGTCCCCCTAGGCTTGCCCATGGATGTATCACCCGTCAGATCGAGCAGGTCGTCGACGAGCTGGAAGGCCCTACCGAGCTCCTTTCCGTAAGATTCCATAGGTGTGATGTAGTCTTCCGAGGAGCCAGCGAAGATCGCAGCGCAGGAGCAAATGGTGGCGAACGAGCCTGCGGTCTTTCCATCGATGATGTCGTAGTAGTCCTCGGGCTTGGTCCCCAGGTCACCGATGTGCTTGAGCTGGAGAAGCTCGCCACTTGCTACTCTAATGCACGAGGCTGCTATCCTCTCAATTATCCTAGCTTCGTAGGCTCCGCAACGCTCGAATGCAAGCACAAATAGGTAGTCTCCAGCGATGACGCCGTGGGAAATGCCATGCGTGGCATGGATGGCTGGCCTCCCACGGCGTGTCCTGGATTGGTCATTGATGTCATCATGAACTAGCGTTGCTGTGTGAATCAACTCGGCTGCAATGGCCATGTCCAATACCCCTTCCAAGTCGGTGCCACCGGCCGCCTCGTAGGCGAGGAGAGCCAGAACCGGCCTGTACCTCTTGCCGCCAGCCAGCAGCACGTCTCTGGCGAGCGCCATAGCCGGTTCCTCGACAGTCGACGACAGCCGTTCGAGCACTAGATTCTCGAGGGCCTCGTCGACTAAGTCCCTGACTGACTCTATGCTCCTCGTTCTGTGTTGCATGGCGCCCATGGTACGGCTTTACCCCTAGGGTCGCCTATATCAACAGGTGCGCACGCGGCTTAGTCGAGCACAAGGCGTGCTCCCTCCCTTGAGGTGGATGCGATGAATGACCGGTTAGTGGCGGGGACTCTGGATACCGCTGACTGCCCGGTCTACGTTCCCATGGCTTCGTTCTTCGAATCCTCTGATGTCCAGGACATACAATCCGAGGTCCAACGGGTCCTGGACTTCGATGCCGGTTTGGAACAGCTCAGCAACGGCCACGTCGACATCCTAGCCATCCCGGCCGCAATCATGCATGGCAGGGAGTCCGAGATAGCTCAATCGGGTTGTGAGGTAATCGGAGCAAGAACTCCAAGGAGACCGAACCTAGTCCTCGTCTCAGGGGACCGATTGTTCTACCAACCAAAGTCCGCCATAATCGTCGCCGAATTGGATTTGGTCCGCAGGCAGCTGCTCAGGGTCCGATCAGACTTGGCGGTCATGGCACCGGAGGAGATCCCACTGGAAGACCCGACCGCCTCAGCCCCGGACGAGGCGATTGAGAGGGCGAGGTGGTTGGGGGGTCTGCAAGAGCGAGGCGAGATCGACGGCTTCGTTATTTCCAGGGCAGTATACGAGTCATCCAACCAAACAGAGCGCCGACACACCCTCCTATCATTTCCCAATGAGAGGGGGGGAACGCACTTCCTGCCCCCTCCCTACTCCGACTTAATCGCGTTAATCGCGCGACCGAGGTTCCCATCAACCATCTCCATGAGGGTCACCGAGGCGGAGGGCAACACAGCTCTTTGGGCCCAGAGCAGGGTGATGAACGAGCTGGACGACCATCTTGCTGGCATCATCGGCCTCCAGGTACGGCATCGCCAAGTCGGCTCACTGCTACGGCAGGCCGAGGAAGAGAAGGACCCCATTTTGGAGGAAGCCTTCCAGAGTCCCGATGGCGAGGTCCTAGAGGACGAGGTACAAGTCGAACTCAGGATGGAACTCATCTCTGAGGATGGCCGCAGGACCCTCGCTCTGAACCGCCTTGCGTCCCGCTTTGACTATGAGTACGCAATCCTATCCACAATCAGGGACTGGGAGCAATTGCTCAAAGAGGCCTCTAGGGATGTTCCCAAGGACCACCCGTCCGATGCGGAGGCCCCGCCTTTCATCGTCCACTGAGCTCTCGTGATTGCCATGCCATGGGAAAAACCCATGAGCGCGACTGCCCGTGAGGGCAAGCGATAACAAAGACTCCTTCGGGCGAGGTGCAGCGTGGTGCCATGCAGGTAGACACCGGGTTGCTAAGTTCGCTGTACACGCAACGCCTCCAGAAGCTCAGACAAAGGGCAGAGGAGTGCGGAATCTCGAAGAGCGGCTCGGTAGAGGTGCTCCGGGCCAAGCTGATTTGCGAAGAGGTCCTGCCAGACCTCGATCTCTCGTGGGAGGGCATCCAAGCGATGTCCCACAAGGAGACTGGGGATGTCTTGAAGGTCTTCGGCATCAAGTCCTCAGGCTCCCACAAGGAGAGGCGCCAGCGCCTCTGGCTCCACCTCAATTACGACTCGAGGAGACTTACCATCGAACATCTTGCTGAGATGGGTCGCGACGACCTGCACGATCTCTGCAAGCGGCTCGAGTTAGACTTGACTGGGAACAGGACCGTGCTCATGGGAAGGGTCGCCGGCGTTCTGACTAGCCAGGTCAACGGCTGGGGTCGCATCAAGAGGAGCCTGAGGAGAAATGGCCTCCAAGCACCGATGTTCGAGGCACCACAGGCCGAGGAAGCCGATGAAATTCCAGTCGAGAGGCCAGCGCAAGACGTCGACTTCCAAGCTTTGCCAACGAAGGCGGTGATCGAGGACGCGAGGGACTCCTTAGTGCTGGGAATAGACAAGCAGACAGCCTCGGTACAAGGCGACTTGCTGACTATCCAGGTTCGGGTCGAGGACCTTGAGCGGATGGTAGGAACCATTCTGAGGGGCCATGGCGGAGCATGGGGTCAAGGGGAGAAGGAACTCCTCCTCCGCTTAGCCGGGCGCAGGGGATGGCCTCTAGACGAGCGGTTCGTCAGACACAGGGTACTCATGGTCGCTACAAACATCGCCGAGGTCAAGGGCGCAGCGATGGACTCCGTGATCACAGGAATCGGAATCGGCGAGGACACCGAGTCCACAATCGAGAGAATCAGGAACAAGTTGACCGAAGTCGAGTCGCTCATCCCTGACGAGGACGCCTAGCCATCTTGCAGTGACTGGAAGAACCCGAACCGGGGCTCGAGGATCTCCCCACCGATGTCCCTGAGGTTCTCAATGGCATCCTCGGCCGCCTCTCTCGAAGCTCCCGCTGACGTGCAGGCGCCCACTAGGGAGTCGTAATCGACCAATTCGTCCCCTTTGGACAAAAGCAGATCGAGAATCACCTGACGGGCATCGACGGGTCCGGCTTGCGCCTCTGTCTGTTCTGCTGGTTGGGGCTGCTCTGGCTCCGGTGCTGGAGCGACAGACTCCAAGGAGTCCGTTCTGCCACTTGCTAGCGAGAGCGCCTGCAGCACGCCAACACGGTATCCCTCGGAATCGAAGTCGGCGTAGTGCCCTCTGGAGAGGATCAGGCCGTCCACCAGGTCTGGCGGAACGCCCGCTTCCTCCAGGGCAGCTGGGCTCAGTTCGCTCTCCATCGACGTGGAGTGCGCATCGAGGCGTCTCAGGGTCGCATCTGCCGCCTCGACCAACCAACTCTTGTAGCGATCCTTGTCAACGACTGTGAAGTCCTCGGCGCGTATCGAGGTGAAAATGCCACCGTCCTCGGACTCGAACCACCGCGCTCGACCGACCATAATCATCAGGAAGCGGTCTCCTGACTCGAATCTGGCCAACAGCTCCTCGGTGTCGGCATGAAGCTCAGGCTGGAATGACGCCACGTCGAAGTAATGGGCGCCGGTAGGGTCCCTAATCTGGCCAGAGTAATACGGGCCGCTATTTCCCTCGCGGCGCTCAATCCTGTCGATGACACCCCCCACAAGGGAACGATTGACCTTGGCTCCCAGTTTGGTGACGACGAAGGACGGATCGTACTCCCCCGCCCCCTCTTCGATCAGGGAAGCCTCAGCGAACTCCTGCGCGAAGATCCTCACCGCGCTCTGCCGAACCCGTCTGCGCGTGGTCTGGGCCATCATAGTACCACACCCCATCTCTGCATGACTTCCTGAGCAGCCTCGGAGGGACTAGACTCCTCGAACTCCGCTGTGTCCGCTAGCACCATCGCCCCATAATCGTCAACTATGGTGCGACCATGGACGACCATCGCCCCAGAAAGCGCCCTAGTCCTCAGCGAGGCGACGAACCCGTCTCGACCCTCGCTTGCGATCTGGTCCCTCACCTCGTCCATTCCAATGCCCAGAAAAGCCTCCGCAGGCTCTCTCGACATCAGGAGCGAGGCGTTCGAGACGCCATTGTCAATGACGAACCTGAGGCGCAGGTCCTCATGCCCACGTTGGGGACCATGCTCCATGCAGGCGCTGTCCCGAAGGACGCGGCGACACTCCGGGCAGCGCTCGACGATGCCCGAGTCGGGTCGGACCGCAACGACGGTCCCCAAGGTCTTGATTCCCCTTCTCGAGCCCCCGTTGACTATGTCGGTGAGGTCCAAATCGATCCAGTGGCCCTCTGGGTCAATCTTCTTCCAAGGTGGGTCGGACAGATCGATGACCTGTTCAATCTGGTCGATCACGAGGTCAGGGGAACCCTGCCAGAACTGGACTCTGCCCCCCTCTATG
>JAYZLU010000034.1:0-14796 GCA_036153975.1 Thermoplasmatota archaeon
CTGGCCGAGCTGAAGCAGGACTGGGCCGCGCCCACTGCTCCCCAGGAGATTCCGTATCGTGCGTTGTTGAGGCAGCCGAACGGCCCCTTTAGCCCCTCCACGCGGGGCAGGATCCGGTCCTTTGGTATCCTGCAGTCTTGGAATACTAGTTCGCTGGTTACACTGGCCTTGAGGGAGTGCTTCCCCGTCATCTCGGGGGCGGTAAAGCCTGGGTCTTCCTTCTCTACGATGAAACCGTGGATAACACCGTCGAGTTTCGCCCAGACGCTGGCCAGATCGGCTATGGTGCCGTTGGTGATCCACATCTTGGCGCCGTTGAGCAGATAGTGGTCTCCCTTGTCCTCGGCTCGGGTGATCATGTCGCCTGGGTTGGAGCCGTAGTCTGGCTCGGTCAGGCCGAAGCAGCCGATCCACTCGCCAGCGTGCATCTTGGGTAGGTAGTGGTTCTTCTGCTCCTCGCTGCCGAAGTCCCAGATCGGATACATGGCGAGCGAGCCCTGTACGCTCGCGAACGAGCGCACGCCGCTGTCGCCCCGCTCGAGCTCCTGGCAGATCAAGCCGTATGCGATGTACGATAGCCCGGGGCAACCGTAGCCCTCGAGAGGGGCCCCCAGCACACCCATCTCACCCAGATCGACTCGCCATTGGTCGGGGAATATCCCGTCTCTACAGGCCTTCTCGATGTTGGGTATGACGTTCTCGTCGACCCAGTCACGGACGGCGTCGCGGATCATTCGCTCCTCGTCGGTCAGCAGCGAATCGATATCGTAGAAGTCCAAGGCCTCGTATGCCATGCTTCTCGTTCTTTCCGAAGGTGATGCCCTCATCAAACTATGCACGTTGCTTCATCGTCTGTCTTTACGACGCTGCTCACGCCGCGCCTCCTTTCTCTCTTCCTCGCTACCTACTCTCATTGTCAACCACCTACTGAGCCTCGGTGAAGAGCTAACAATCAGGCTCAGAATCATCCCGATAGCGCCTCCGACAATCACTACTCCCATCCAGATTCCCAATATTCCTCCCGTCCGGTCGTCCGGGACCGGGCTGAATGCCACGATGGTGCCCGGGCCCGTGAGTGCCCAACCCGTATACTCGCTCGTCGCCCATGTCGCGACTAGGCGCTCGCCAGCGATGGCAGGGTCGTAACTGACAGCATCGGCGTTCTCCAACCAGGGGAAAGAGAGCCTCAGACCCAAGTCATGCTCAATCATGGAATACGGAACGACGAAGACAATCGACTTTCCATCGGACTGACCAGCGATTCCGTTGAACTGGCCATCGACGTCTTGAAGCTGCACGATACTGACGTCGGATGCCGAGGTATCACCAACATCGATATCGACGATGGCGATGTTCCTATCGTTCGAGATAGCGACGCAGGCGTCCTCGCCTTTGCTCGGGCAGGTCGCATCGATCCACGGGTACCCCGTCCCCCCTATCCAATGGAGTTCGTGATCAGCGTCTATGACTCCAATTCCATCGACGCTCGTCGAGACGATGCACATGTTGGTGCTCGCTAGGCATGCAATCCCATTGACGTCGCTAGTCCCCCTTCCTTCTATCGGGTGCACCTCCATGCCACCGCCTTCTAGGCCCCGGACTCTCCAAATCCATCCCATCTCCCCCCCGATGTAGGCCCAAGAGCCATCGGCGTTCCACGACACGGCCCTGAGCTCGGTCTGCCCGAAGTACAACTCGCCACCAGCACTACCAACTGCACTATCGGCTCTGGTGAATCTCAGGACAATACCTCCCTCTCCCACAATGAAGGCCGTCTGGCCCCCCGGGTGGAAGTCCGCGTCCAGTAGCGCCTCGCTGTCATCCCAGGGCAATATCGAGTGTGCTTGGGGGCGGTTCGCCTCGATCAGGAAGATTGACGAGTCCGCACCATGCGCGATGACGATCTCACCGTCAGGGGAGATCGTGGCACCCTCGAGCCCCAAATCAACTTCCCCGAGCCTCACTACTTCCCCCAACTCGATTGCGGAGTCGGCAGAGACTGTTGGAAATAGGAACAAGACGATGACACTGACGACTAGCCTGCTCCTCACGCCCCCGACCATCATCGCCCGGACCCGTCTCGTCCGTTTAGCCGTTCTACATACCTCCAAGGACGCCGCAGGTCGGCAGCATTGAAGTGACGTCTGCCCCGTGGCGAGTCCATGGAGAGATTCGACGTACGCAGGGGACTGGTTAAGGACGTGACTGCGAATGGCGGCCTTGGCGAGCTTGCGCGCGAATTCTTCGACAACGTCGAGGTCGTTGACGAGAACTCCATGAACGCCTCGCACGGGATTATGACGGCTATAGAGGCTAGATACGAGAATGGGGCCATCATTGTGGACGTTACAAACGTGCCTCCGGACTTCGACGATCCCGATGCTATGAAGTCCGCAATGGACGCACGAAAGCGGTGGACCAAATTCCTCGATCAGGCAACCGGATACAACTCTAAGCAGCGTGGAGACAAGGCGAAGGAATGGGCCAAGAAGGCGACGAAGGCCAAGTCCGCTATTTCTGCAACTAGGCACTTCATGGGGATGACCGAGGGCATCCCTGAGGACAAGATCTCCCAGGCAAATACTCTCATCAAGGAGATCGAGACATTGCTCGCCTCGAACGACAATACCAAGGCTGCCGGACGCGCTGGGAAACTGAACAAACTATTCGACTAGAGGTGGACAATGCCAAAGGAAGACCTCTCCTCGATGATAGACGAGGCAGCGCGCTCTCGATTGGAGCGCATGTTCGCTGGCTGCGACGAAGTGGTTGGCGCCGATCACGTCATCTCGGTACTCGCAGGTGACCCTAGCCACTCTGGTGACGAACAACTCGTCGCCTACATCGGAATCGAGCCGAGCGGCACGGCCCATCTAGGATATCTCATCCTTGCGGACACTATACGAAACATGCTCGATGAGGGTGTCAATGTCATCATCCTGCTCGCAGACTGGCATGCTTGGGTCAATGACAAGTTCAACCGCGACATGGACAAGATCGCATTGGCTGGCGAGTACATGACGGAGATGTTCCGAGTTTTGCTCGACAGCCCGGAGGAGGGCGAAGGCCCAGGACAACTTCGGTTCCTCAGCGCCTCCGAGGTCATGGATTCGGGAAAGTACTGGGAACGAGTGCTTCGATGTTCAAAGAACATGAGCCTATCGAGGGTGCGCAGGACTTTCAGTATCATGGGGAGGGACGAAGCCTCGTCTGACCACGATCTCGCAGCGTTCTACTACCCGGCCTTGCAGGCCGCTGACATCTTCGAGCTCGAGGTCGATATCGCGTTCGGAGGCATGGACCAGCGCAAGGCGCACATGTACATGCGGGAGGTCGCTGACCGCCAAGGCTGGACGAAGGCGACCTGCATCCACACCCCTATGCTATCCGGGCTTGGGGGTTCGGGGGGCCGGATGGAGTCGTTCGACCACAAGATGTCGAAATCAAACCCTAACAACGCCATACTGCTTCACGACGACGAAGACGAAATCCGCATGAAGATGAAGGGGGCCTTCCTAGAGGTCGGCAATCCCGAATCCCCCGTTTTTGAAATCGCTAGGCACTTCGTACTACCTATCGAGGGAAAGATAAACGTGAATCCGAAGCCGGAGTACGGCAAGCAATCCGCGTGGACCGACTTGGACTCCTTTGTGGAGGCTGTCGGAAGTGGCGAGATACACCCATTCGATGCCAAGATGGCAATCACCGATGGCCTAGTCGAGGTCCTCTCGCCACTTTCAGACCATTATAAGTCCAACAGTGACCTGCTTTCCGCAATGGCCCAAATCACCGGCTCTCAGTAGTGCGTTTTCATTTGTCACTACATTATTTCCGTGCAGGGACAGTACTCTTAATGTAGTCCAATTCCGAATCATCAGGGGCATGTGCCATGGTAGAGGTCGGTATCGATGACATCGCGCTTCACTTCCCACGTCTGTACTTCGACATGGAGGACTTCGCGAAGTTCCGCGGGGCCGACTTCGGCAAGCTCAACAGAGGACTCGGTCTGTCAGCGATGTCCATCCCCGACGTCCATGAGGATACGGCCACTATGGGGGCCAATGCCGTTTCTCGCCTAATCGACAGGAACGGCTTGGACCCGTCTTCAATTGGCAGGATCTACCTTGGAACCGAGTCAGCCCTTGACGGCGCCAAGCCAACTGCTACCTACATCATGGACATGCTCGAGCAACGCTACGCCCCGACCCATGGGGATGACTGCTTCAGGAACTGCGACGTCGTCGACCTCACCTTCGCTTGCATCGGGGCCGTGGATGCTATGCACAACACACTAGACTGGTCGGCCCGCGGTGGAGAGGAACGCAATAGGATTGGAATCGTCGTGTTCGCTGACAATGCCAAGTACGATCTCGGATCGTCCGGGGAATACACCCAAGGAGCGGGCGGGGGTGCGATCTTGATCCGCCACAACCCAAGGTTGCTGGTTATTCCAGACATCTGGGGGGTTTCCACCATGCCCGTACACGACTTCTTCAAACCCCGTCGCGAGATCGATACCCGTACCGTGATTGAGAACGTCCTAGACCTCGCCAGAGAGTCAGGGGAGAGCATCAAGGCGAACCTCGCTGAGAAGATTCTGAAGTACCTTCCACGCTCCAGCAAGAAGAACGACGTACTGTTCGAAAACGAGAAGCTGATGATTCACAAGGACACCCCTATCTTCGACGGACAATTCTCGAATCGGTGCTACTCCGAATCCGTGAAGCAGGCTTTCATCGACTTCCGTGCCAAGTCAATCACAGAGGGTAGGTACGATCCAAAGACGGACGAGATTCTCACCAACCAATGGAGTAGGATCATAGTGCATCTTCCCTATGCCTTCCAAGGCAAGAGAATGTTCCCGGATGTCTTCCGACATGACCGCAGGCACCTGCCAATGTGGGAGAAGATTACCGACGAGATCGGCCAAGAGCCCTTGCCAGATGACTTCCCAGACACCCCCATGGGCCTAGAGGAGTTCGAGAGTGCGAACGACGTATACCGCAGGATGATCTCCAAGACGGAGGAGTTCCGCTCGTTCGTAGATGAGAGGATTGAGAAGACCCAGCGCGCTTCGAGCCTAATTGGCAACCAGTACACGGGCTCTATATTCCTCGCGTTGATGTCGGCCATGGAGTCCGACTACATCGACAACACCGAGATGGGCGGCCGAAGAATAGGCCTGTGCGGCTACGGCTCGGGCGCTAAGGCCAAGGTCTTCGAGGGAATCGTTCAGCAACAGTGGCGCGAGATTGCTTCTAGATTCCACCTCTTCGAGCGACTCTCCACCCGACATGCGATTAACAAGACAGTCTACGAGGCCCTGCACAAGGGCAAGCGCAAGAGATCTGTGGTTAAGCCGAATGGCGAGTTCGCCTTGGTCGGAATAGGCGGCGAGGGCCAACTCGAGGGCCAGCGTCGCTACGCGTGGTTCGACTGAACTCAAGCGCCTACCCTAGGATGCCCCTCACAGCCGAAAGAAACCTCTCGACCTCCTCCATCGTGTTGTAGTGCAGGACTCCGACACGTAGGACCCCCTCTGGCTCTAGGTCGAGCGCCTCAGTAAGCTCTAGAGCATAGAAGTTGCCAGCCCATACGAAGATGCCTTGTTTTGCTAGGGCGTCAGCAATCTCCGAAGCTGTTTTGTCGGGGTGCGTGAATGAGACCGTAGGGGCTCGTTCATTGCTCCTGTCACTATCCGTGATTCCCCATATTTCCACTCCCTCTATGTCTAGTAGACCTTCGATCATTCGCCAGCACAACTCTTTCTCATAGGACTCGATAGCCTCGAAAGCCGCTCGGAGCGCCCCCCTCCGGGAAAGCCCCTCCCCCGAAGCCCTACTGCCGATCCAGGCAAGGTGCTCGATGGCCGCGAGAGTTCCTGCCAATCCCTCGTAGTTCTGCGTCCCGGTCATCCACCTGAAGGGAATCTCCTCGGTCGATACCCGTAACTTCGCAACTGGAAGCTCTGCCAGCCGCTCTGCCCTGCCCCATAGGACTCCCTGATGTGGCCCGAAGAACTTGTACGAGGAGCAGAGCAGGTAATCGCACCCCATCTCCTTGACGTCAATTAGGCAGTGCGGGGCGTAATGCACCGCGTCGACCACCACCTCAGCACCGAACTCATGTGCCCGCTCGACGATTCTTCGTACGTCGTTGATGGTTCCAGAGAGGTTTGAGGCTGCACCTACGGCCACGAGGACCGTTCGCTCGTTCATCGACTCCTCGATGGAGGACGAGTCTAGGGTGCAGTCAACGGGACTCACGTCGATTTTCCTGAGGGTCGCTCCGGACCACTCGGCTGCAAGGACCCAAGGTCGGACGTTGCCATCGTGGTCCAAACGCGTCACCACTACCTCGTCGCCCTCTCCCCACGTCCTGCTAAGTGCGCTTGCGAGCTGGATGTTCAGACTGGTCATGTTCTGTCCGAAGGCGACTTCACGGTGATTGTCGCACCCAACAAAGTCGGCACACGCACGCAGCGTCTCCTCAATCAGTTGGTCTGTTTCCCTTGAGGTCGCGAATGACATCCCTATGTTGGCGTTTTGGTGCAGCAGGTAGTTTCCGACCGCATCAGCGACCGATTGAGGAACCTGACTGCCCCCAGGACCATCGAAGAAGATCGCCCTATCCCCCTCGACCTCACGTGCGAGCCCTGGGAACCTGCCCCTGACTTCGTCGATGGGGAAAGCGGCCACCAAGACACCTCATTCCGGAGCAATCGATCGACTGATCACGATGCGCTGGACCTCCTGGGTGCCCTCGTAAATCTGGGTTATTTTGGCATCTCTGAAGAAGCGCTCGACTGGGAAGTCGGTCGTGTATCCATAGCCTCCGAGAACTTGGACCGCCCTCTCGGCGACCCACATCGCTGTATCTCCCGCGAACAGCTTGGCCATGCTGGCCTCTTTGGTGTGTCTTGGCGCGCCATATTCGTAGTGCTGCTGCTTCGCCCAAGCCGCCTTGTAGACCATGAGTCGAGCTGCCTCTATTCGGGTTGCCATGTCAGCTAGGTAATTGCCAATGCCCTGGTGGTGCGCGATTGGCTTTCCGAAGGTCTCTCGCTCATGAGCGTAGTTCAGTGAGGACTCGAACGCCCCCTGCGCAATGCCGAGAGCCTGAGCGGCGATCCCAATCCGGGAATTGTCGAGGGCATTCATGGCAATCGGAAAGCCCTCTCCAGGTTCCTTTAGCACGTTTGCCACGGGGACCTTGCAGTTCTCCAGGAGGAGTGAGCAGGTATCACTGGAGCGAATACCCAACTTGTCCTCCTTCTTTCCTACTGAGAAGCCCTCGAAACTTCCCTCGACGATGAAAGCGGTCGTCCCTCCATGCTTCTTATGGCCGTACTCGGGGTGGTTGACGTCCTTGGCGAATAGGATGTAAATATCAGCGCTCTCCCCGTTGGTTACCCACATCTTCTCACCGTTGAGGAGGTAGTGGGATTCGTCGTCGCTCAACTGAGCCCGGCAACTCAATGACGCAGCGTCGGTTCCCGCGCCGGCTTCGGACAGTGAGTAGGCACCGATTTCTTTACCAGCGAGACGACTGAGGTACTTTTTCTTCTGTTCTTCTCTGCCATGCAGGGATATGGTTTTGGAGCAGAGGCCGACATGCACGCAGAACATAACTGAGAATGAGGGGTCCACCCTGGCTAGCTCTTCGACGATGATGGCCTCGGTCACGTCGTCGACGGGATTGCCGCCGTACTGCTCTCCAATTGTGATGCCTTGGAGTCCAAGTTCGCAGAAGGTCTTCCACTCATCTAGAGGCGCCTGCTGCGCCTTGTCCCTATGGAGGCAGGTTGGGGCTAGTACCTCTTCGGCAAAGTCGCGCACCATCTCGCGAATCATGCTCTGCTCTTCCGTCTCCGTAATCTCCAAGCCACTCCCCTCCGGGGGAGGCGGGCTGCATTGTTAATCTCTCGTAGCATCACCCGAAAACGAGCGTTCCATGCGAATACTTCAAATCTTGAACTATCCGGCCGCCGGTCGGAATCACAATGACTGGCGCGGATTTCTTCGAGTTCAGTATCGCTCATGACAGGAAATATACCCTCGATCACCTCTGGGTCCAGGTCCTTGAGGGGAGAAACGATGAGACGACCGTGAAAGTTGGTGTCAGCGAGTTCATTCGAGCTGAATACGGCGATGTAGTAAGAGTGGTACTGACGAAGCCCGAGGACGACAGCGAGTTCCAGATTCGCAATGATGACGATGACACCGAAGACGACGACGACTTACTTGCTGGATCCCTATCAAGAGGTGATGAGCTGGGAGTCGACGACCTGCTTATCACGATTAGGACTACCGACGATCGTGTTCTCATCAATGCGCCATTCCCTTGCAGAATCATCGAGTTAAACGGAGACGTGGAGGATAACCCAGACCTGGTTAATGAGGATGCCTACGGCGATGGCTGGTGCATGATCGTCAAACCCCACGACTGGGACGAAGACATGCACTTGGATGAGGACGAGTACATCGAGTACCTCAACGAGATTTGATCAGGGCCAAGACAAGTTCGGCCACTGATCTGGGTCCGTCTCAGCCCATGCGATTCCGTCCAGCAGGGCTAGAACGTCCTCCGAGTTGCTTAGGTCCTCCTCGACCTGCCGCCTGTGCAGCCACCCCTTGAGCCTGCCAAGGCGCTTGCTGGGCTCCAAACCAGTCACATGGGAGAGCATGTTCCCATCGACTAAGGGGGCGTTTCCAGCCATTAGGGGCTCTATCGAACTCAGAGCGCCAAGGAATTCCGAGGTGTCACGGTGCATGCCACCAGAGTATGAAACCAACTCTTCCTGACGCACCTTCGGAAGCGCGACCCTGAATCTCCTGATGCTACTTGGATGTGCATCGAGTGTGACATTCCTGCAGTCATGGAGAAAGGCAACAGCCCTAGAATCATCTTTGGAGATCCTCAGAAGTCTGCTGAGCACCTCGCCTAACTCATCCCCCTCGCGTTCGTCAGCACTGCAAATAAGGGCTAGGTTGACGCGCCGATTGTTCGTCATGTCCACGCCCACGTCGGCCGTAATGCCGGGGAGGATTGCACCAATGACGCCATGAGAACGCATCTGAGTGACGATAGCTCCTACGTTATCTCCAGAGAGGATTCGCGCTAGTTCTGAACCGATTCTCTCCTTGGATACGTTCTCGAGCATAGCGACGTTCCCTATGATGGCATCACTAAGGCCCGAATCGAGACCCCTGACGCCCTTCTGGCCCCAATCAAGGAACCTGAAGGCCCTCATGATCCGCAGGCCATCCTCCCCAATCCTATCAGAAGGATCTCCAACCGAGCGCAGCATGCCTGAATCAAGATCTTCCAAGCCGCCAAATGGGTCTACGAGTTCGCCTGAGTTCCCAATAGCCATAGCATTGATAGTGAAGTCCCTACGTGATAAATCGGCTTCTATGTCATCGCCGAACTCAACGTTGTCCGGCCTCCTTCCATCTCCGTAGCTCCCTTCGCTCCGCAGGGTGGTGACCTCCCAGGTTCCCTCATCCTCATTCGGCTCGTCGAGCCTGACACACACGGTGCCATACTGCTCGCCAATCATCAGGGAGCGCGGGAAAATATCCTTGACTTCATCCGGTCTGAGGGTTGTCGCGATATCCAGATCCCCTGTTTGACCCCCGGTCAGCGCGTCCCTGACCCACCCTCCGACTATCCAAGCGTCACCACGATTCCTCAACTTGCTGAGCACCGTCCGGTCATCGTTCCCGAGCCGACCAAGTAAGTCCCTCATGGATATCGCGCCCCCTACAGACAACATGTCTTCAGGCGCAGATATATTGAGTCACGGCTCGTGCGGCCCCCGTGAGGGTCGAATTGGTTCCGATGGAAGTTCTCCGACCACATGAACAGACTATTCCAAAGAAAGTAGACGAACTAGAGAAAATGACTCATCGGTGGAAAGCCTACGTCCTTCCTCTAGTCGTCGACAAGAACACAGGCGTGATTCTCGACGGTCATCACAGGTATCAGGTGGCTTTGAGGTTCAATCTCCTGTGCCTGCCATGCGTCCTAGTCGACTACACTGGCGATGACTCAGTAGAACTCGACGTTTGGCCTAATTGCGGCAGGGATTCCATCACTAAGGACGAAGTGATTGAGGCCGGACTGTTTGAGAAGCTGTTTCCGCCAAAGACCAGCCGTCACAGGCTCCCGGACCACCTTCCACCGATTTCGATGCCCCTCTCGAGACTTTTATTGCCAGCGGTCAGCCTAGTTGAGTGAGCTGGCTCCAGATAGCAGGCTTTTTGAAATCGCTGATAGGGTCACGTCATCCGATTTCGAAAGGCTACTGACTATGTCAAGCGTAGTCTCATCGACCCGCCTGCCAATCAAGTCCTCGATTAGTCTAGCCCTCAATACGGTGCTCTTGGAAGGGTCGGATAGTATTGTGTTCCGTATAGGAACCACCTCGTCGGACCCCTCTCCCCTGAGTAGCCTAGCGACAAGTCTGTCATCGGCGGTCGTCACCAGTCTGTTCGCGAGCCCTTCAACCTGCCACCAGGGGATGCCCCTCAAACCGGTAGCGAGACTACTCACTAATCCTGCTGACCCCCCCTCGGTCAAATCAAGCACTAAGGCCGCAATTTGGGGGAAGTCGACGGATTTGCTAGCGAGTACGCCTATGGCCGCGGTTCTCATTGGACCTTCTTCGCCCATGGCAATAGTGATCAGGAGCCCATCGATCTCAGAATCTTCGTTGAGTTCTGGGCGCTTGGCCACCAGCGAGACTGCTGCATCAAGCACTCTATGACTGGGGTCGTTCAGTGCCGTCCTCAGGAGATTCTCATCTATCACTTCCATGATTGAAAGCCTTCGAATAGCAGCTTGCCTGACATCCGAGTCCTCGCTCTTGAGCGCTTGGGCGATTACAGCAGCCGCACCCTCCTCGTCAACTCCTAGCCTAGCCTTCCAAGCGGCGAGCCTCACTGACGACACCGAATCCTTGCATAACTCGAGCAGTACCTCACTCCCTCCCTCTCCGCTCTGGAGTGCGAGCCTAGCCGCGAGAACCCTCTGCTCGACATAAGTGGATTTAGCCAGCAAATCCACCACTTCTCCATGACCATCTCGGAGCCACCTTCTCACGGCTTCCATGGCCTTCTGCCTGAACCAGGAATCCTCATCGTTCAGCAATGGAATGAAACCACTGAGGTACTCGGGGTCGTCCAGTTCGAATAGCTTCCTGACAGCACGTCGCCTCTGTCGCTCGTCTTTGTGGAAAAGACGGGAGGATGCGGAATGCTTCACGCCGCTTCGAGATGCTTTGGCCGTTAGAACGCTACGATTCAAATCAGGGCACAAGATCCTCGTGCCCCCCTACGTAGTGCGGCTCATCTTCATCAGGTGAGCCGGGGTTGGCTATGTCCAGTGAGAGGTACTCGCTGAAGAGAGGCCACAGTGGTCCAAGCCAATCAATCTCAGACATCAACAGGTCCACTACGGGGTGTTCGAGGATGTCCTCCTCCGAGGAGTCTTCGTCTAGTGAGGGAAGATCGGGCGGCATTTCCCTAAGCGCACAAATCAGATCTTCCACCCTCTCAACCGTATCTCCTTCGATGTCGACAATGCCACCGATTAGCCCCAAGGCGTCTTCTATGTGATTGGCAAGAGATTGGGGATCCAAGGGGCCTCGCTCGGACTCGCCCACGTCCATGGGCCCGAATACAACGCCGCCCAGATCGGTATCGAACCAATCGTTGCCTTGCCGCTCTCTCTTGATCAGCCTCTGGTGGACTGGCCCCCCAAAGGGACCCAACACGAAGCCACCATCATACACCAGATGATCGATTCCATCTGGAATAGACCTGACAGAGCCCGTTATCAAGACCCTATCCACGGACCTGCTCATCTCATCCTGCTGCTCCAAAGCATGAGGTGGCAGCACCCTAATGAGCCCCGCTGAGTCATGCATCTCGAGCCTCTCTTCAGTGTGCATTCGAACCTCCCTATGCGGCTCGACAATCGTGACTGCCCCGTTGGGCCCGACAATGTGGTCTAGCAGAGCAGCCAGATACCCCCCCTTAGATCCTATTAGCAGGGCGTGCTGGCCCTCACGAACCTCGAGGTGATGCAGCAGCGTGACTATCATGTGGGGGGCTGAGATAGTCCTAGTGGCCCCTAAATCGGTGAACAGAAAGGGAACCGGCCGGTCATGCCAGAACGGCTCGAGGTGGAAGTCAGTGAAGTCGGCGGGATCGACAGACTCCATCGCCCCCGAAATCACTTCGTCAAGCGGTATGCCTGCAGATCTCAGCCTCCCGAGCAAGTCGGCCATCATCGACATCCCCAACCCTCTGACCGCCATATTGACCATAGGGGATTTGAATGCATTGCTCTTCGGGTCCCTCAGGGTCCGTGGTCTAGGGGTTATGACGTCGCTTTTACAAAGCGAAGATCGCAGGTTCAATTCCTGCCGGACCCACCATCCTCAGAGAATTGCCCCTTCATTTCGTGCATTATTCATCGAAAATGAGAGTGAAAAGGTCAAGAGTGGGTGCCATGACTGTATTTCGTGGTCGAGGAGGCTGCAGCCCTCGCGTCTAGGTTGACGCGTCGCCTTCGTAAGCGAGAGTGGACGGTCTCTACAGCCGAGTCGTGCACCGGCGGGTTAATCGCCTCTATACTGACTGATATCTCCGGAGCCAGCTCGTGGTACAAGCAGGGCTGGGTAGTGTACACCAACGATTCTAAGATGAGGGAGCTCGGCGTCGAGGGCTCTGCATTCGACAAGGGCGAGTCGGGCGCCGTCTCGCACAAGGTCGCTGTTCAGATGGCCCGTGGAGCGAGGTACAAATCCAGGTCCAATGTTGCAATAGCAGTGACTGGCATCGCCGGTCCGGGCGGCTTCAAAGATGGAAAGGAAATCGGCAGAGTACACGCCGCCGTCATTGCAGAGGACTACTTCCTTGTCAGGAGGATGGATTTCGGTGAGAACGATAGGCTCGATAACAAGAGGTCGTTCGCAGCCTTCGCGCTAAGGCTCGCCATCGAGGCCCTCGATCGAATCACGGAGGGCGAGAAGAAGGCCTCTGCTTCCAAAAGAAGAAGACCCACTAGGGCCAAGGACTCCGGGGATGAGATCTCACATGATCTCGACCCCGCATCCGAGGAGTGGGAGGGCGTCATCGCTTGGGGCTCAGCGAAGCGAACCGTGGCCCAATCCCTCAAGAACGTCGATCTGGCATCCTTGACTGATTGGGACGAGTAGCCCTCCCATTTTCCCCCTACTAACGATACCATCAAGGGCGTCCCTGCTTGACCGTGGGCGCATGACCTCCGGGACTTGGCTAGAGAGGTGCCAGACCCTCGCCGCTGCCGGGCTCCTAACCCAAGCGAGCGCCCGTGGGAAGATAGAGGAGTTACCCAGCCTCCTCCCCCTCATCGAGGCCGCTAATTCCTCTGGGGTCCACCTCCTCAATGAGAGCACGGTGGAGGAACTGATGGCTATAGTTCCCAGTGAGTCGTTAATCGAGGAGCCGCCTGTTACGACCACCGCCCAAGCCACCTTGTCGGAGCCGGAGAGCAAGTCCCCGATTGGACGGGTGCTCGCTCCTGTCCGCTCGACGGCCTCATCCCCGCCACCCAGACCCCAAGGATCGTCCGACTACAGCACCGCGGACTTCCCGATGGAGGCGAGGGACGTTGACGCCGAGATAGACGTCCACTTCGACATCACCGGACAATCGACGACCGAGGGAAGGCTGAGCGACATCCAGTCCTGCTTCAGGAGTCGCTTGACCCAGATTCGCGACATGATGCTGACCTCGAGGACGCTCCCTCGAAGGCCGATGAGCAATGTCGAGGCTTGGAGGAATCGCCAGCGCCACAACTCCAAGGACTACGAGGTCACGATCGTTGGCTTGGTGAGTGAAGTCCGATGGACCCGCCCTGGAAATCTGAAGTTCGTGATTGAGGACGAAACCGCGCAGATATCGTGCTTGCTCAAGCCCCCTTCTGACGCTTCCCCGCTGCACGCCTCTTTGGACGGCCTCATGGACGACGAAATCATCGGTGCGAGCGGCTACTTTCTGTCTGGCGATAGGGACCCAGTATTTTGGGTGAGGGACATTCACAAACCCCCTCTGGGAAACCACTCGAAGGCACAGGCTGGCGAGGACTCGGCCATCTCGGCCGCGTTCCTCTCTGACATACACCTAGGAAGCAAGACATTCTTGCATTCGCAGTGGGAGAAGCTGATTCAGTGGTTCAATTCAGACCCCCTGGCTCGGACGGTCAAGTACTTCGTCCTGAGTGGCGATGGCGTCGATGGCGTGGGGATATACCCAGGCCAGGAGCGGCATCTCGCAATCAAGGACCTGTTCAAGCAGTATGGGGAACTAGCACGAATGCTAGAGGGCGTCCCCGATTGGATCGATGTCATAATGCTCCCAGGAAACCATGATGCGGTCAGGCCCGCGGAGCCGCAGCCCGCGCTCGACCCCGAGGTCCAGCAGGACTACTCCAACACCGTATTCGTCGGCAACCCCTGTGACTTCAGCCTTCATGGCGTGAGAATCCTATCGTACCACGGCAAGAGCATCGATGACTTCGTCGCCACCCTCCGGTCAGTCACCTACTCGAAGCCGGAAATGGCGATGCGCGCCATGCTCGAACGACGACACCTAGCCCCATCATGGGGCGGAAAGACCCCCCTCTCACCCGAGCCCGAGGACAGGTTGGTCATTCCGGTAATACCTGACATTTTCGTAACCGGTCACGTCCATGGGCACTTCGTTGGGAACCACAAGGGCACCACCATGGTTCACAGCTCCACAT
>JAYZLU010000035.1:0-6356 GCA_036153975.1 Thermoplasmatota archaeon
CCATCCTCTGGGGCACCATGCCCTTCTTCATCGCCGCAGTGACCACCGGTCCAATTTTTGTCGTCATCGTCTGGCTGTACGCCTTGATTGCACTGGCTGGCTACGGACTCAACATGATCACCGTCGCAATCGCCGCAATGTCCCTCGGAGTGGGCATAGACTACGTCATACACGTCATCGAGAGGTACCGCGAGGAGCGCGAGAAGGGGGCGACGCCCCACCTCTCATTGGCAGCCGTGGGCAGCGCTTCGGGCCTCGCGCTGTTCGGCTCCGCGGTATCGGACATCGCCGGGTTCATGGTGATCAACCAGTCCAAGATGGGCTTCTTCTCGACCTTCGGGCTGTTCTGCGCCATCATGATCGCCCTCTCGCTTCTGGCCAGCATGGTTCTCGCCCCCGCCGTGCTCGGACTTCTCCACCGGAAGTCGCTGACCTCCACGAGCACATTGTAGCCACGGGGCGCCCAATACGCCTGCCAAATCAATAGTTGAGCTTGTGGCCAGTGGTCTTGTCCACGCCCTCGGGGATGTCTCCCCCTCCGCTGTCACCGGTTGACATGGTCCCCGTAGGCTCGAACATCAGAATCGATGCCCCGGGTGAGGATGGCCTATGGGAAACACCCTTGGGAACCACGTAGGTGTCGCCCTCTTGCAGCCTCACGACCCGCTCCTCGCCATCGTCACTGCGCATTGCGATGTTGAACTCCCCCCCGAGAACGAGGAAGAACTCGTCTGTGTCCTCGTGCGCATGCCAGACGTGCTCGCCCTCGACATGCGCGATGCGGACGTCGTAGTCGTTCATTTGCGCAATGATGTGCGGGCTCCAGAGCGTTTGGAAGGACGAAAGAGCCTCTGAGAGATTGACCGGCTCCCGTTCCATTTCCTCAGTCCATGACCGACTCGTGATGGTTCGGTACGAAGGTCTGCTCGGACATCGGCGGTCGTACGTAGCCCTTGGCCTTCTTGCGCTCGGGCAGCTTGATCGGCGGTGGCGTCAGGTCCTCGTGCGGGACCATCGATAGGAAGTGGTTGATGCAGTTGAGGTGGGCGTGGCGCTTGATATCCGAGCTGACCACGTGCCAGGGAGCCTGCTTGGTGTCGGTGTGCGCGAACATGATGTCCTTCGCTTCCGAGTATTCCTCCCACCGGGTCAGCGACTCCAGGTCCATCGGGCTCAGCTTCCAGCGCTTGTGCGGCTCGTCTAGTCTAGCCTTGAACCTCTTGAGCTGCTCGTCGTCCGACACCGAGAACCAGTACTTTATCAGGATCGTCCCTGACCTGATCAGCATTCTCTCGAAATTCGGGCAGGACCGCATGAAGTCGCGATATTCGTCTTCCGTGCAGAAGCCCATCACGCGCTCTACTCCGGAGCGGTTGTACCAGCTACGATCGAACAACACGATCTCCCCGGCCGCCGGCAAGTGATTGACGTAGCGCTGGAAGTACCACTCGGTCTTCTGCCTGTCAGTTGGCGCTGGTAGCGCGGCGACCCGCGCGACGCGAGGGTTCAGGTATTGGGTTATGCGCTTGATGACGCCGCCCTTGCCCGCTGCGTCGCGGCCCTCGAAGATTACGACGACCTTGAGCCCCTCCGACTTGACCCACTCCTGCAGTTTGATTAGGTCGAGCTGGAGCCTGAAGAGCTCCTCGTTGTACTTCTTTTTACCAATTCTATTGTGTTCCCGATCCTCTCCGTCGCTCATGATAACCGCCCCCCGATTGCCGACAACGACAAAAGGGCTGTGGTCGGATACGAAGTCCTTGCTGATGGTTCCGACCGTCCATGCTCAGAGTTTAGAGACTAGGTCGTACAATGCGGCTCGCGGGTCGTCTGCCTTGGTGACTCCGCTAGCGAGCAGCACTCCGGAGGTTCCCAATTCGATGGCCTTGGCGACATCGGCCCCGGTCTTCACCCCGGCACCGCACAGGATCCCAACGGCTTGTGAGACCTCCCTGACGGCCGCTGCCGTGCCGCTGACAATCTCCGGGTCCGCACTGGTCACCGAGACATCCCCACCAATCAGCTCGGGGGGTTCGACAGCAACAAAGGTCGGCTCGAGCGCGGCTAGCGCCCTCGCCTCATCGACATCGGCAGCGCAAGCGCACACACTGAAGCCATCTGGAACCTGCTCGAGCAATGCGGCCACGTGCTCGTGGCTGACCTTGTGCTCAGCGTGGTTGATCAGCGTGCCTGAAGCGCCGCGCTCGATGGATGTGGCTGGGTGGGCCCAACCGGTGTTCGAGCCGAACTGGATGGGGTCTAGGTGCTGGCACCAAACCTCGATTCCCGGAGCCGCTGCCACAACGGCAGCGAGGTCAATGGACGAAACGGCGGCCACCAGCCTCGCATCGGTCTCGATACCAGCCATGGCTTGTGCCAGAGCCTCCGCGGAGGCACCATGTGCGCTCCGATATGTCTTGAAATTGACAACGACGATGCAGTCGCTCACGTTTGCGCGAGTGGTCGGGCTGCTTTGACGCTGACGGCGTAGATTCATTCGAAGCGTTCGCCGTGCCCCACAATGGTGTCAGCCAGAATGGCTCCCTCGGCGATGCTGGATCCCTGGCCGACCAGGCAGCGGTCGACCTTGGCGCCCTCACCAATGATGGCACCATCGAGCACCACCGAATTGCGCACAGACGCCCCTTCGCCTATGCCCGTGCCTGCGCCAATGGCACTGCCGGACACTTCACCCTCGATATCGGAGCCCTCGCCGAACCATGAGTCACCTTCGACCGTCCCGCTGCTGAAGCGTTCGTTGGCGATGCACACCTGTGCTGCTTCGATGTACGAGGCTGAGGTGCCAGCATCGACGAACCACCCCTCGAATGGGAACCCGTTGAGGCCACCGATCTCTGCGAGGTCCTCGTAGACGTCCCGTTCGATGCTATGGGCTCCTTCGGGCATGAGCTTGAAGATATCAGGTTCTAGGATGTAGGTCCCTGCATTGATGAGGTTCGAGTAGGCCTCCTCCCTGGGCGGCTTTTCCTGGAAGCGCCTTATCTTGCCTTCCTCGGGGTCGAAGTCAGCGACTCCAAACCTCGATGGATCCTCTACCTCCCAGAGCGAGATTGTCGCAATTCCCTCGTTCGCGATGTGAACCCCGAGCATCTCCTTGACTCGAAGGCTCGTGATTAGGTCGCCGTTGATTACGCAGAAGGTCCCACCGGACAGGTGATCCTTGCAGTTCGCAATGGCGCCCCCAGTTCCGAGCGGCTCAGTTTCCTCCACAATCACCATCTCGTATGGCAGGCTCAGCGTCGAGAAGTACTCACGCATCTGGTCTATCCCGTAACCAGCGGCGATCAGGACCCGGTCGACCAGGGACTCGGGTAGGACCGCCACGACGTGCTCAATCATCGACTTGTCGAGAATCGGGAGCAGGGGTTTGGGCATACTGTCCGTCCACGGCCGAAGCCTGGTCCCGAACCCGCCTGCGAGTACGACCACATCCATGATCAGACGGACGTAGTCCTCCCTTTCATCACTTCGCGATTTTCGTCAGAGAACTGACTGGGCGCATCGTTCAAGGATGTGGTGCGAGTGGCCGAGGCGCATGAACATCCACGAGTACCAGGCCAAGGCCATGTTCAGGGAAGCAGGGGTCGCAGTCCAGGAAGGAGTGCACTGCACCACCGTCGAGCAGGCGCTCGCGGCCTATGACTCGCTGGACTCGAAGATGGTCGCCGTCAAGAGCCAGATACACGCCGGCGGGCGTGGCAAGGGTAACCTGTACCACCCCGACTTGGGGGATCTGGTTATGGAGGGTGGGGTGAAGGTAGCATCCTCCAGCGAGGACGTTGAGGAGTATGCCTCGAACATCCTCGGGCACAAGTTGGTGACCAAACAGACCGGCCCATCCGGCAAGCTCGTCAGCAACCTCTACGTCGAGGCCGGCTGCGCCATCGCGCACGAGTACTACCTGGCTCTGCTCATCGACCGCGAAGAGGACTCGATCCTCATCATGGCTTCCACCGAGGGTGGCGTGGACATCGAGGAGGTTGCCGAGACCACCCCTGAGGCCATCCACAAGGCTTGGGTTGACCCGTTGGATGGTCTGCAGGACGAGCAGAAGAGCACACTGGCAGACTCATTGGGCCTCTCGGGCCCGGCTCACGCCTCCTTCGTCGAGATGATAGGGTCGCTCGCGTCGATATTCGTCGACAGGGACTGTTCGATGATTGAGATCAACCCTCTGGTCAGGACCGAGGACGGCACGATGATCGCTCTCGACGCGAAGGTAAGCTTCGATGACAACGCCTCCTTCAGGCATCCTTGGCGCGCCGATTTGCGTGACCTCTCGGAGGAGTCCGACATCGAGATCCGAGCACACGAGCACGGACTCTCGTACGTCGAGCTGGATGGCAACATAGGCTGTTTGGTCAACGGCGCTGGCCTCGCTATGGCCACTATGGACGTCATCAAACTCTACGGCGGCGAGCCGGCGAACTTCCTCGACATCGGCGGCGGAGCGGACCGCGAATCGATCACCACCGCCTTCGGGATCATTCTCGAGGACCCCCGTCTGAATGGGATTCTAGTCAACGTCTTCGGCGGCATCATCCGATGCGACATGGTCGCTCGCAGCATCATTGAGGCGTCCGAGGAAATCGGCCTCAACGTCCCGCTCGTAGTTCGCTTCTCGGGCACGAACCACTCGGAGGGCAAGCAAGTCCTCGACGACTGCGACTTGGACGTCGTCACAGCAAGCACTCTCTCGGAGGCGGGAGCGGCAATCGTCAATCTCATCGGAGGTGTGTCCCGATGAGCATCTGGGTCCACGAGAAAAGCAAGGTCTTGGTGCAGGGCATCACGGGCAGTCAGGGAACGTTCCACGCAACCAGGATGATCGAGTACGGCACGGACATCGTCGGGGGGGTGACACCGGGGAAGGGCGGCCAGTCGGTCGACCTCCCGGGACGCTCTATCCCCGTCTACGACACCATGTCCGAAGCGATCTCCGAGACCGGTGCGGAGGCCAGCGTCATCTACGTGCCCGCTAGGTTCGCCGCTTCTGCTATCACAGAGGCCGCCGACGCCTTTCACAAACTCAACGGCGGTGGCTTGGTCATCTGCATCAGCGAGGGCATCCCCATCCTAGACATGGTGCGAGTGTTAGCTCACATCGATCAGAGGCCTGGAGTCAGGCTCATCGGACCTAACTGCCCTGGCATCATCAGCCCCGGTGAGAGCGGTGGCTGCAAGGTCGGCATCATGCCTGGATACATCCACGCTAAGGGGCGTATCGGCATCATCTCTAGGTCTGGTACGCTCACCTACGAGGCGGTGGCCCAGACGATGGGTGTGGGCGAGGGCCAGACCACCTGCGTCGGAATTGGTGGCGACCCGGTTACCGGGACTGGTTTCATCGACTGCCTGGCTGCTTTCGAGCAGGACTCAGAGACAGAGGCCGTTGTCATGATTGGAGAGATCGGAGGCACGGCCGAGGAGGATGCCGCCCTGTGGGCCGCTGACAATTTCTCCAAGCCACTCATCGGCTTCGTAGCCGGGGCCACTGCCCCCCCAGGCAAGAGGATGGGTCATGCTGGTGCCATCATCTCAGGCGGGAAAGGCACGGCTGAGGAGAAGTTCGCTGCCTTCGAGGCAGCTGGTATACATATCGCGAGGGATCCTTCGAAAATCGGAGAGGTCCTGCTTGGCGTGTTGGTCGAAGCGGGCCTGCGAGAGTCTTAGGAGTGAGCCACCCGCGTGGCCGAGGTAGTGGTTTCATGCCCGAGCTGTTAGACCCCGAACTCGACTTGATTCTGGAAGCGACGTCGCGCTCGTTCTACCTCACCCTCAAGGTACTGCCTTCCGGCATCCGCCCCCAGGTTGGCTTGCTCTACCTTCTGGCCCGCACCTCCGACACTATCGCTGATTCGGAGGGCGGCCCGTCTGACCAGCGACTGCAGGCTCTTGAGCAGTTCAACGAACGGATTCAGGAGCGCTCTACCACGCTGCCTGACCTCTCCACCTTGGCTCGTCTCCAGAGCAACCCCGACGAGGCGAAGCTGCTGGATAGTATCACCTCGTCCGTGGACTTCATCAAGCGGTTTCCCTCCGTTGATCAACAGCGAATCCAACGCTGCCTCGACATCATCATCAGCGGTCAGAGCCTCGATTTACGACGCTTCGCAGACGCTAGCGGCGACGGCATCATCGCGCTCGCCAAAGAGGAGGAACTCGACGATTACACCTATCGTGTCGCTGGTAGCGTCGGCGAGTTCTGGACTCACATGTCCCTCGAGCACCTTTTCGAGGCCGATGCCGAAACCAAGGCGAAGTTGTTCGAGACTGGTGTGAGGTTCGGCAAGGCGCTGCAACTGATCAACATCCTGCGCGATGTCCCGGAGGAT
>JAYZLU010000036.1:0-4003 GCA_036153975.1 Thermoplasmatota archaeon
GAAACTCGTCATCATGCCACAGGCGATCAGGATATGCATCCCGCCCTTGGGCAACGAGATGGTCAATCTGGTCCTCAATTCCTCGCTGGCGATGGTCATTGGGTATGCCGAGCTGACTAGACAGGGCAAGCTGATTATCGCCGTGACCTTCCAGATCTTCTGGACATGGGGCATGGTCATGATCTCCTACTTCATCGTCACATGGACGCTGGCACTAATTCTCAGACATCTGGAGAACAAGACTAGGATACCCGGGCTTGGGATCTCAGGAGGTGCATGAATGCCCAGAGCAATCCTCAGCGTCAAGGACATGGAGAAGACTTACCCTGGCGGGATCCACGCTGTACGCGGTATCTCATTTGAGGTCATGGAGGGTGAGTCGGTGGCCATCATCGGCTCCTCGGGGAGCGGCAAGTCCACCGTGCTGCGCTGCATCAACCGCCTCATTGAGCCCACGAAGGGGGTCGTTCGCCTGAAGGGCGAGCAAATCAACACCCCGGCTGCGGGCATCAACAAAGTAAGATCCAGGATCGGGATGGTGTTCCAGTCGTTTGAGCTATTCGCGCACCTCAAGGTACTCGACAACCTCACTCTGGGTCTGATACACGTCAGAAGGATGAGCAGGGATGAGGCGAACGAAGTGGCCAAGAAGGTGCTGGATAGGGTGGACATGCTCGAATGGATAGACGCTTACCCGGGGAACCTCTCCGGAGGCCAGAAGCAGAGGGTCGCCATCGCCCGCGCCTTGGCGATGAAGCCGGAGGTGATGCTGTTCGACGAGCCCACTAGCGCTCTCGACCCCGAGCTCATCGGCTCGGTCCTGGAGACCATCCGAGGCCTTGCAGACGAAGGGATGACGATGGTAGTGGTGACGCACGAGATAGGCTTCGCTAGAGACGTGGCGGACCGTGTAATCTACTTGGACGAGGGCGTGGTCGCCGAGGAAGGCCCGTCTTCGATAATCGACGACCCGAAGACCGAGAGGATGCGGAGGTTCCTCTCGAGCATCAACGACTGACTAGCAACTGTTGACCAAGTTCCAAGACTCCGTGTCACCTGTCTTGTCATACTCATAATACGTAGTATCAGTGACGATTAAGGGGGCAGTCCAAGGCGCGGACTGAGAAACTTCGACTACGAATGAGTAACAGCCGTATTCTCCAGCCGACTGGAAGTCATCTGTTGGTATGTACATACGATCGAACTCTGGAGCGGAAAGTGAACCATCCAGTGGCAAATCCGACCCGAAGTCCCCCACAATGGCAGATCCAGAACCGTAATCCCCATTGGAATCGTCCCAAGATGCCTGGCCATTTTGAACCATTATGATGGGATACTGGACTGCAACTTCACTGCCCTCCATCAAAGTGGCTGTTACATTGTAGTCGGCAAATGGCATTCCACCTGGCTTGTTATTCCCAACCGCCTGATATCCAATCCATGATGTTAGGATGATGCCTATTACACAATTCTCAGTATTACTGTCACAGTCAGCACCGGTTCCCATATAGCCATCGGCCTCGTTTTGCGCATCGTCAACCGTCCTAATCAGTAAGGAGGGTGCCAGCGTATGGCTATCCTCAGAACCCCCCGCGTTTACCGTAACAACATATTCTTGGCCACTAACGGCGTTTCCTGAATAGAAATCTGACACGGTCAGAGTGAGCTGCCCGTACTTACCATAACCATCCTCCCTATCTATGGCGAAGTTCGTATTATTGGACCAAACCTCGCTCCCGTCAAATGATATCGAAACATCTGCCGTGTCGATCGATGAAGACATGAAGCCCCCGGACTGCCTAATCTTCAGAGTAATCTCTGTTGAATCAGACGAAAGGGTACTCTCGACGACCGTAATTGAGGAGGTGGACACACTGCTAGCAATGAAGGGACTGGCTGCCATCAGCAGGTAAACTACTGCGAGCACCCCGACCATTTTTCGATCAATCGAATTCCAAACTACGTAGAACGAACCTCCTAGGATGGCTACTGGAATCAATCCGGCGAAGGCGTAGGCGCTCTGGATGTTCGGCAAGGCAAAAATCCAAGACAGCAATAAGCCCAGAACTCCAAGTCCAATCCCAACGAATAGCGGGTTTCTGGCCTCACTAGAGGGAATCGCCAGAGATAAGGGGGATGATGTGATCTCTGCTTCAATGACTTCAGAGACTCCCTGATCCGGCTGTTGCGCCATCGCCTTCTCGAGGAGCCCACCGTTACTCACCAAATCACCCAGTTACCAGCAGAACGTCACGACTGACAGTTATCAATCCGTTGCCTAATGGTTGCGCGAGGCTGCCGGGTTCGCTAGAACAAACGGGCGCCTAGGGGCTCGATATTGCCCTCGTGGTCGACCGGGGGGTCGTCATACCGAGCGCCCCTCCCGACGGCCGCACCTGCTAGGGCCGCCATCATCATCGTGCCAACCAGCTCGAATCCCGGGAGGTAGACTCCACGGATGTAGATGGTCATGACCTGGATCTGGTAGTTGGGGATGCCCTCCGTGCGCACCGAGTACTCGGAGGTCGCCTTGAACTGCAGCGAGAAGTACTTGTCAGTCCAGCCCTGATTCTTCGGGGTCCTCATCTGGACACGAAACTTCTCCGGTGGTGCTAGCGAGTCGATCTCCTGTGAGACTAGGGGCAGGCTCAGCTGGAAGCCCTCATCGTTGAGCTCGTCGTAGTTCGAGATCTCGACGTTGAACTTGTCACGGGCGTTGCCGTCGTTGTATACATCGAAGATCAGGGTGTAGTCGACCTTGGGGCGCAGTTGCAGGAACGCGATGTCGGAGCCGACCCTGAGCCTGCTGAACTGCTTGAAGACGGTCATCACCTTCGACTCGGTCGGCTGCGTCACCCCAGTGACTGGCCCGCCACCCCACTGAGTGACAACGGCTGTGATTGTGACTACCTGCTGGCCCTCGGGCATCCTCAGGTCGGCACGGGCGGAGACTTGGAAGGAGGTGTCCCCAGGGGGGACAGTAGCCGAGCCGGGCCCTGCCACCGCAATCACGCCCGACTGATATGTCAGCTCGACCTTCTCGGAGAAAGTGGTGGGGTTGGAGAGGGTGCAGTAGATGATGGTGGTCCGAGTGGCGCCGGGATAGACGTCTATCGGCTGTGGCTGATCGCACGTCAATGAGACGTCGGGCGAGGTCTGGGCCTGAACTGCCGCCGCCCCGGCCCAGAGGCTCAGGAAGTATACAGCCATGATCATCAGAGGCACTCTGAAGGACGCGCTCATCGCAAAATGCCCCACTAAGAACGTATTTGAGGCTTCGCCCGGGACGGACGCGGGGCGCGTCGAAATGAGAGGAGGGCGCCGTGGTGGACCCGACCGGATTTGAACCGATGACCACTCGGTTATGAGCCGAGCGCTCTAACCAACTGAGCTACGGGTCCGTGTGTCCCCCCATGTGCACGGTGACATGAACCTTATCGAAATCCATAGAGATTCCAGCGCTGGGAGCGTTGTCACCTCCAAGATTGACCCGAATGAGGAGCGGAGGGGTAATTCTCACGAGTGTAACGCTTAATGTCAAGCACCCGCTCGTGGAAAGGTGAGTGTGTTAACCATGGACAACAACAAACCGACCATTGCGATAGGAATCGGGGCTCTGCTCCTGCTAGTGAACATAGGACTCGCCGTGACGGGCTTCGTAGACGGACTAATCGAGGGAGCGGTGGAGGAACAGGTCACTGGCTCTACGGACGAGCGGGTGGACTTCGATGCATACTGGGAAGACGAAGATGGTAACGAGCACCCTAGCAACTGGTCGGTTTCGACGAGTGAAAGGGTCTACTTCGCTTACTCGATTACGGACCAGTCAGCGCTGTCCTCCGAGGACCCATCCCAGGCCTTTGAGAAGATGGGGCCATTCGTCTACGAGGTCACGACCACTAGGGAATTACTTGGATTCAACGAGACTGCCGGCACGATCACCTACTCGGAGTACGATAGTTTCGAGTGGTGCGAGAGCTGCACATGGATGGATGAGAACGGG
>JAYZLU010000037.1:0-6904 GCA_036153975.1 Thermoplasmatota archaeon
GCTGGTGAGGATGGCATCGCAGGTTGCTGCTGCCTCGTCCAAGGCCGCGCGCAGGTCGTCCATGCTGTCCTGGATGGCTTCGAATCGCTGGGCTCGGCCGCCCATACGCTCGACCAGAGAGGCGACGCCGAAGGTGTTGGACTCGTAGATCGCCCCATCACCCAAAGGCTCGCCAGGCGGCACTAGCTCGTCGCCGACGCTGATGACTGCGACGTTCGGCTTGACGACGACTTCGACCTCGCCGTACCCCATGGTGGCGGCGAGAGAAAGCGCTGCGGGGGTGAGCTGCGTTCCCGACAGGAGTGCAGTGTCTCCCTCTCGGAGGTTCTCTCCCCTCCTTCGGATGTAGCCTGGCCTGGCTGGGCCGTTGACGATGGTGTTTCCATCATCTGTGGTCGAGTCCTCGATTATCACAATCGCGTCTGCTCCTTCCGGAACCGGCGCGCCCGTCATTATCCGGCACGCCTCCCCCTCACCGACTCTGAGGGATTGGTCGGTTCCTGCTTGGCTGGTTCCGACGATGCGCAGAGATGCACCGGGGCTTGCGCAGTCGTCTGCCCTGACCGCCCAGCCGTCCATAGCGGAGTTGTCAAAGCGAGGGTCGTCGACCTTGGAGGCCAAGTCCGTGGCCAAGACCCTGTCAGCGGCATCGGCCAGACTCACCCTCTCGGTGTTCCTGGTGAGAGGAGCTCTACAAGCCAGTTCAATGGCTCGCTCTAGGGTGACGCTGGTCTCCATGGCACCTGAGCGCCGGTTGAGTTGAAGTGTTCTTCCTTCTGGGCAAGACGTGGTTTCCACGGAATTAGCCCTGATTCTCGTCGGCTTGTTCCTAGTTGCGATACTGTATTCCTCGGTGGGCCATGGGGGCGGCTCGGGCTACCTCGCGGTTCTGTCACTGACCTCCTACGGCACGATGGAAGCAGGGTGGCTGAAGCAGCACGCCTGGTCGCTCAACCTGATTGTCGCGGGCATCGCCTTCTGGCACTACCACCGAGCCGGGCACCACGATGCGAAGCTGACCTTGCCGTTCGTAGCCGCCAGCGTGCCGTTCGCCGTGGTCGGAGGCTACATGCGCGTCGAGGGGGGAGCCTACGATGTCCTCCTGTCCATCGCGCTGATCTGGGCGGCATGGAGGCTGCTCGCGGTGAAGGAGTGGGGCGAGGCTGAGAACGAGCCGCCCGGGTTCAGCGGGGCGGCACCGGTGGGAGGTGCAATCGGTCTGGCCAGTGGGGTCGTGGGCGTGGGCGGAGGGATCTTCCTGTCACCTGTTATCATGCTCAAGAAGTGGGCTCCCCCGAAGGCGACGGCTGCGACGGCGGCACTTTTCATCTGGTTCAACTCATTGGCAGGGCTTGTCGGTGCTGGCCTGTCGAATCAACTCGACTTGGAGGTCGGGGTGCTCGGTCCGTTCGCAGCAGTGGTCTTGCTCGGGGGGTTAGTGGGTTCGAGATATGGCTCGGAAGTGGCCTCGCAGACCGGAGTTCGCAGGTTGCTGGTGGTGGTTCTGTGCGTTGCCGCGGCACGAAGGGTGCTGGGGCTCGCAGGGCTCTGGCCCTAAGACGCTGAGTCCCTCACGTGGTTGACCGCGTTTCGGAAGATCTCCATGCCCTCGCCCTCGCCGTGCTCTGCCTCCTCGCGCGTCCACGTGGCCCCCAACCAAGTCGAGTGATTGGCCTCGGGATGCGGCATGAGCCCGAAGACTAGGCCGGTAGGGTCACAGACTCCTGCGATGTTGCGCCAACTCTGATTGGGCGATGTGGGGTACGGCAGAGGCTCGTCCGAGGGCGAGGGGTATGGGGTGTCTGGATCGACGTAGCGCACGACGAGTTGGCCCGATTCTGCCCACTTGTCGAGAAGCGCGCGCTCGTCGGTGACGAACTTGCCCTCCCCATGGCGCACCGGCACTCGGATGCGCTGCATTCCCTTGGTCCAGATGCATGGGCTGCTGGGGTCGAACTCGAGCGTGACCCAGCGGTTCTCGTAGTGGCCGCTGTCGTTGAGCGCGAGAGATGCCGTTTGAGTCAGACTGACCTCGTCGTCACCCGGGAGCAGGCCCATCTTCACGAGAACCTGGAAGCCGTTGCAGATTCCTATGATTGGCTTGCCGGACTTGACGAACTCCAACACCTGCTCGCGCAGGCCGAACCGCAGGCGATTGCCCAACAGTCGGCCGCTGCCGAGGTGATCGCCGAAGGAGAATCCGCCGGGGATGGCCATGATGTGATAGTCGGACAGGGTTGCCTCGCCGCCGACCAGCCGGTTGACGTGGATCCTGTCAGCGGCGGCGCCCACCATCTCGAAGACCGCCATCGTCTCCGTCTCGCAGTTGATCCCGAAGCCAGAGAGCACAGCGACTCGGGGTGTGTCCGACATCAGTTTGCGCCCCCGTCCAATGTTCCCTTCCAAGCGTCCCGCAGGGAGCTCATCGACGCCACGAGGGCGGTCTCGCCGTTGTGGAAGAACGTGATTGCGTCCCCTGGAGTGACCGCCCCAAGGAGATGGCAAGAGTGGTCGGCCATCGTTGCCTCGAATGCCTCGCAATCCTCCGGTCTTATGCTCACGAGGATGCGTCCTAGGCTCTCACCAAACAGCGCACCCCACGTGTCTAGGTGCTCGCAGTCAGACCATAGGCCATTGATGGTCACGGACGCGCCAGCGTCCGCACCGAAGCAGCACTCTGCGAGTGCAACGGCGAGGCCGCCGTCACTGCAGTCGTGAGCGCTTGCGACTAGCCCGCCACTCATCGCAGTGGAGAGCTCGCGGTAGGCCGCTAGGTTCCTCTCGGCGTCGATTTGGGGGATTGCGCCGCCAATGCCTCCTCGCCCCTCTTCACGCAGCATGTAGGAGAGTTCGCTCGCACCCAACTCCTGATGAGTCTGGCCGAGTAGGTAAATCATGTCCCCGGGGCGTTTGAAATCGGAGGACACTGCCTTCCGGACATCCGGGTGGTTGCCGATGAGGCTGAACAGGATGGTGGGTGGGACGCTGATTTTATCGCCGCCCAGCATGACGTCGTTCTTCATCGAGTCCTTGCCGCTGATGCAAGGCAGTCGGTAAGCCCTGCAGACGTCATCGATCGCTCGGTTGGCCCTCACCAGCTGCGCGAGCTTGAAGCGCCCGTCTGGGGTCTTCGTCGACTCTACCGGATCTGGCCAGCAGAAGTTGTCGAGACCCGCAATCTTGTCGAGGTCGACGCCCACGCAGACCGCGTTTCGCAACGCCTCGTCGACGGCTGCTGCTGCCATGGCATAGGCATCGATGTCCGAGTATCGCGGGGCGATGCCATTGGAGATGACGGCGCCTTGTGTGCCGCCTTGTATCGGCGCAATCACAGCGGCGTCGCCCGGTGAGTCGTGGTTGGCGCCGCAGAACGGCTTGATTACCGTCTGCGCGATGACCTCGTGGTCGTACGAGCGAACCCACCACTCCTTGCTAGCGATGTTCGGCCTGGCTATCAGGCGGCTCAGGACCTCGCCCATTCCAGTCGCATCGACTACGGGAGTCTGTACTGGTAGGTGGAGGGGCGGCACCCACTCGGACTCGAGGTGCAATTGCGGGCAGCCTTCGAAGAGGAAGTCGATTGGAAGGTGCGCGACCGGAATCTCGCCATGGCGCACGACGAACGCGCCAGAGTCGGTGAAAGTGCCAACAGCAGTCGCCTCTACCTCGTGAAGGGCGGCCAAGGCCTCGAATGTAGCGCAGTCCTCGGGTCTTACCCCAACTGTCATGCGCTCCTGGGACTCGGAGACGAGTATCTCCCAGGACGAGAGGCCGGCCTGCTTGAGGGGGACGACACCGAGATCAAGTTCGGCTCCTCCGGTCAGCTCAGCCATCTCCCCGACGCTGCTAGAGAGGCCCCCTGCACCATTGTCCGTAATCACCTGTATCAGGCCGGCATCGCGCGCCTCGAGTGTCATGTCCAGCATCTTCTTCTGCGTGATTGGGTCGCCAATCTGCACCGCCGAGCTAGGGCTCTCCTCAGTCAGCTCGATGCTCGAGAAGGTCGCTCCGTGGATGCCGTCGCTGCCCACGCGCCCACCGATCATGTACACGACGTGGCCGGGCTCGGGCGTCTTGACGTGGCTCTCTCTCCCGTCTGCGAGGCGTCGTGGCAACAGGCCCACGGTCCCGCAGAAGACCAGTGGCTTGCCGATGTAGCGCTCGTCGAACACCATAGCGCCGTTAACAGTCGGAATCCCTGACTCGTTGCCCCCGGAGCGCACGCCCGCGTGCACCCCTCGGAACACCCGAGAGGGGTGGAACAACCCTTCGGGGAGGCTCCCGTCGTAGTCTGGTGGGCCGAAGCAGAAGACGTCGGTGTTGGCAATCGGGCGAGCGCCGAGGCCCGTGCCTAGGATGTCGCGGTTCACCCCGACTATCCCAGTGATGGCTCCACCATAGGGGTCCAGCGCGCTTGGGGTGTTGTGCGTCTCGGCCTTGATGCACAGACTCCAGTCGTCATTCCAGGAAATGACGCCTGAATTATCGTGGAAGATGCTGAGAAGCCAGTCGACCTGCTTCTGGATGTCGAGCGTCGGCTGCATGATGTGGGTCTTGAACAGTGAGTCGATTACGCTGTCCTCGCCGGTCTCGGTGTCCACGTGGTGGATGCTAGCTGCGAATATCTTGTGTGAACAGTGCTCAGACCAAGTCTGCGCCAGACACTCCAGCTCGGCATCGGTGGGTGCTTTCGCAGGGAGTCCCAATTGCTCTCTCACTAGCCTGATATCCGGATCCCTGTAGTGCTGCTGAATCGTCCTCATCTCCTCTAGGTTGAGTGCGAGCAGGCCAGTCTCGCTGATTTCCAACAGCTGCTCGTCGCTGACCTCCAAGTCGATGATTGCAGGCTCCGAGTAGGTTGCTGGTGGCTGCTCTGGGAAGCCGAGAGCCGGCCATCTTCCTTCAGCGCACTCCGCTGGCCCGGCGACCGATGCTCGCTCAATCATAGGGTTGTGCAGGGTGGAAGCCAAGTGCTTCGGGTCGATGTTCTCTGGCACGCCCCAAAAGGCGTATGTCCTGTAGGTCGCTACCTTCGCCTCAGAGTGGTGCGGGAATAAGGTCAGAAGGCCGTCGAGCCCGGCTTGGCCGGGGTTGTCCGTTACGCCCGGCTTGTAGCCAACCTGGATGGCGACCTCGGGTGCCTCAGGGAAGTCGTCGAGGAGGCGCGTGAGCCTAGCGCCGCATTCGATAATGGGGTCAACAAACAAGTCTTGGACCATGCTATCGGCCTCCGCCTCGGCGAGATTGGTTTGTACCTGGTACCCCAGTATGACCCGGACCGCTACAACCTCAATCCCGTGGTCGGCGGCTAGCATTGCCCGTACGCTTTCTCCGCGCGCATCGGGCAGGCCATCGAGGTCCCTGTTGGTGACTTCGAAGAGGTGGGTCCCAGTTTCAACGGACATGGAAGAGCCCCTCGAAGATAGGTGGCGTTCTCCGTCCATGAACAAACCGGCTTCATCGAAAGGCTTGAACGGGGTCCTGAGGCGGGGTTGGGTGATGCAACCGTACGAGGCGTGGGGGGAGCGTTGGCGGGCGTGCGCCCATCCGCTTGCCCACCAGTTCATGGAGGCGGCTTGCGAGAAGCGGTCTCTGGTGGTGCTGGCTGCAGACCTACCGAGTGTGGGTGGTCTGGTCGATTTGATTGGGCAAGTAGGCCCGCACGTGACGGCCCTCAAGACCCATGTCGACATGGTCGAGGAGTTCAGCATGAGGGAATGGCAGAGCGTAATCGCGGCAGCCCAATCGCACGATCTCATGCTTTTCGAGGATCGGAAGTTCGCTGACATCGGAAGGGTCGCCCAAACCCAAATGGGTGGGTTGTATGACATACGCTCTTGGGCTGATTTAGTCACCGCGCACAGCGTCAGCGGACCTGATGTCGTCGATGGAATCGCGGCGGCCTGGGAAGGGGTACGCCGCATTGGGGCTGTCCTCCTGCTCGCCCAGATGTCCAGTAGGGAGAACCTGCTCTCAGATGACTACACTGGCCGCACCATAGAGGTCGGTTCCTCCTCCCCCCACGTGATTGGCTACATTGGGAATGGCAGCTCGCCGGTGGAGATTGAGGGGCTGCGTGCCAAGGCGGGCGAGGGGAGGATGATTTGGACGCCGGGGGTGAACCTCTCTGCAGCCGAGGGCGTCCTTGGGCAGCGCTACGGGCATCCGGGTGATGCTGTGCGCGCTGGCTCGGATGCGATTATTGTCGGCTCCGGAATCCACGGGGCAGAGGACCCGGGTGCGGCGGCCCGGGCCTACGCAGAGGCGTCTTGGGACGCCTTGCTGGAGAGGTAGGGGATGGTCGACCAGAGTCTGGTCGCTTGGATCTGCTCCGCTCTTGTACTCATCGCACTTGTCGGTAAAGTGATTTTCGAGGTCCTCAAACGATGGAGGGTGGGTCTCAGGCTGGCATCGCTCGACGAGGGGCTGCTAGAGGACGATGGGGTATCGGTAGAGACGATTACCGATGCGCCACCGGGCAGCCAAGTCATAGCCGGTCAGGTGCCCGCGGTCCTGATTACCGACGATGAGGGGCGCTAGGATAGAAGTCCCAAAAATGCCAATGCCATCCGAGGTAATACGCGTACGCGGCGCCGACTCCTATGGTAGCGAGGACGAGCAGGGCCACGGTGAGGGGGAGTCGGCTTCTCCTGGGTTCGGGTGAGGGGTCGGTGGTAGGTGGCATTGGGACAGGGGGCATCCCCCCATCCACGCCCAAGGACGGGAAATCCATAGGGTGTCCTGGTGCGGGAGGTTTCGATTCGCCGATTTCCGGGTATAGCTCATCGAGGTCGGCCAGCCCGGGGGCCTCTGGAATGGGTCCGTTTATGGCGTCCCAGTTCTGGTCGAAGTCAGCCTGGGTCAGTGGTGATGTAAGCACCGCCACAGCGCCTGCGGAAAACGC
>JAYZLU010000038.1:0-4394 GCA_036153975.1 Thermoplasmatota archaeon
TGGCTCAAATTGAGTTCGTAGAGTCCGAGGCGAAGAGGAAGCTGGCGTGGTCCGAAAAAACAACCCCCATGGTCTATGACGTAGACAAAGACGGGGACGGGACGATCACCGATCAGGAGAAGATAGCCCATGAGACCGGAGGCGGAGTCCTAGGGCTCTGGTGGCTCACCCCAGAGGAGGCAATCACCATCGGATTCTCTGCAATGCTAGTCATCTTCACCCTAGGCATGGGGGCAATAGTATCCTCGGATGAGGTGGATTGGGTAACTGCCGAAGGAACCGTACTCTTAGGAACCTCGTGGTGGGAGGAGGAATATGAGATGGAGGATTGTCTCTACGACGAGTACAACGACGAGTACTACGACTGCTACTATTACTTCGAGTACGAATGCGGAGCTGACGTAGACTATGGGTTCGCTATTGACGGGGTGGAATACTCTGGGGTGGACGGCGTAAACCTCGGAATTTGGGATGACTACTGCCTGGAAGAGGTCGAGTTCAACGTCCTCCCTCTAAACAGCCCTGTGACTGTTTGGTATGACAAGGAAAACCCCGAAAATAATCACTTGAGTGAACCTGGTGGAACTCAGTTCATCATCTTCTACTGCTGCATGCCGTTTTTCCTAATCATCCTATTAGTCACACTGGTTAACGCTAGACTCAGTAACTCCCCTAAGGACTTCGACTATGGAGAAAGCCGCATTGTAGATGGCATGCCCGGAATGTTCAGAACCGATTCCGAAGGAGGTATTGCCGGAACAGGCGGGGGCGTGCACCACCACTACCACGGCAGCCACGGACGCTGGGGGTGGGGCCGAAGGATGTTCGGAAGACCGAGAGGCGTCCGGAGAGCCCGCTCGAGAGTAAGAACCGGAGGAAGAAGGTCGGGGGGGAGGAGATCCACGGGCGGTGGAAGAAGGTCCGGTGGTGGCGGAAGAAGGTCTTCCGGCGGTGGTGGAAGACGCAGCAGATGACCCTGTATGGCTTCGGCAACGCTGAAATCCCAATCTTACCACGGGATCAGTAGATGGACGACCTTTGGAGCGGCGCGCCTGTAATGGAAGGGGCCAGTGCGGAGGAGAGATGGGTCGAGGTAGCGCCAGCAGTCTCCTTGAGGGTCCTCATCTGGAAGCCGGACAATGCGGCTGCAGCTGGGCAGAACCCAGTGGTGATGGTGCCTGGCTGGGGCTCCGTCTTCGAGGGCTGGAGGCCGCTGGTTACCGAGTGGGTCAAGCGTAGGCCGCTGTATTACGTCGAGACTAGGGACAAGGGTAGCGCGAGGATAGATCGCCCGGTCATGAAGTCTGACTTCCCCATGGAGAAGCACGGGGAGGACGTCGCAGCGGTCCTCGAGGCGCTGGGCATCGACCAATCGGAGGTCGACTGGTACTCGTCATCGCTGGGCGCGACGCTATTGATTGACGCCTACCAGAGGGGGGCGCTCGGAGGGCGGAGCTCGGTACTGCTAGCACCCAACCCAGACTTCGACTTCCCCCTGTGGTCCCGTATCATGATCAACTTCCCGCTGCCGATGTTCGTCTACCGACGCCTTGTGAATTTCGTCGCTTGGGTGGTCGATAGGAGGACCAAGGAGGAGGGACAGAAGATTCGCTACCGCAGGGCCCTGCTCGCCCAGGACGTCAGGCGCATGCTACTGTCGGCCAGGGTCAACCTCGGCTACAGCCTTCCAGCCGACCTTTCCGCAATTGAGGTCCCGTGCGCAGTCATGACCGCCTCGTCCGACACCCTGCACGGCATTGACAAGGTCCGCCAGGTAGTCGATGCAATGCCAAACTGCCTGCTCATAGAGGTGCCTTCGAACCAGTACGCGCATGAGCCCGAGGTGCTTGCAGAGATCGAGGAATTCCAGTCCTCCGTGGCAAAATAGCGGGTTCTCGCAAAGCGATTGCCTGATGAAGGGCAGCCGAGCCGGCCGACTTGAGCAGCATGCGTGAGCAGTCGTCGTCGTTCGATATCGCACGCATCGTGCGTGAGCTTTCCGAGATGGTCGGCGCTCGTGCGCGCAAGGCCTACCAGCCGCACTACGAGCAGGTCGTCCTGCGGCTGAATCGCAAGGGGCTGCCATCGACCGACCTCGTCATCGTCGGGGGGCGACGCGTCTACACCTCGAGGCGGGACAGGCCGATGCCGTCGAAACCGTCCCAGTTCGCCATGGTCCTGCGCAAGCACCTCAACAACTCCCGGCTGGTCGCAGTCGAGCAGTACGGCTTCGACCGGATAATCGAGCTGACCTTCGAGCACGGTGGCGGCCGCCTCAGTCTCGTCATCGAACTGTTCCGCGACGGCAACGTGCTGCTGCTAGACAGCGAGGGAGTTATCATCCAGCCTCTGACGCACGCCAAGTACGCCAGTCGCTCGCTCAAGAGGGGAGTTCCCTACACCCCCCCTCCCGAGACCGTGGACCCGCGCCAGATGGACAGGGCGGAGCTCGACGAGCTGCTTGACGGCAGCGAGCACGACCTCATCCGCACCCTCGCCGCCCGTGCTAACTTCGGGCGCATCTACGGGAGTGCGGCCTGCTCCATAGCAGGACTGGAGGAGAAGGCAGCCGCCAGCTCCTTGGACTCTGGGCAGCGCGATGCGCTGGAGCAGGCCATCCAGTCGATGCTTGCTGAGCTGTCCGATGGCGCCGGCGCGATGATGTGGGTGGTCGACTCGGAGGCACTGACGGCTTGGAACGAAGCCGACAACGAGGCCGACAGAGACACCGCTTCGGCAGGAATCTCAGAAATCGCCCCGATTGACCTGTCCTACATGGATGCAGGGATGATGGTCGATATCGGCTCCCTCTCCCTTGCCTACGACGCCGTCTTCGGCTCTCACGACGCTGCTGCATTCATCCGCCGAGAGGAGGAGCAGTTGGTCGACTCAGGAGATGCCGAGGTAGAGCGGCAAGCCAAGTTGGACCGCAGGGCTTCTCAGCAGACGGCGGCCATCGACAGGTTCCACGAGCGTGCCGCCATCACGCAGGAACTGGGCAAGGCCATCCAGGACAACTGGGAGCATGTAGAATCAATACTCAGTCAGTTCAACGCAGCCGTCGAGTCCGAGAGCTGGCAGGACGTCGCGGACAAGATATTCGATGTGCAGTGGATCGACAGCGTCGACCCAGCGAGGCGAACCATAGTCGCCTTCCTGCCCGACGAGGACGACGAGCCCGGTGCCAGCATCACCCTCGAAATCTCCAAGACCGTTCATCAGAATGCCCAACGCTACTTCGAGGAGGCTCGCGTGCAGAAGAACAAGGCCAAGGGCGCTCAGGCCGCCTTGGCCGGCACCGAAGAGGCACTCGAGAAGGCCGAGAAGCGTGTCGCAAAGGATGCGGCCGCAGGTAGGCTACGAGCAAGGCAGAGGAGCAAGCGCTTCTGGTTCGAGAAGCATCGCTGGGCCATGCTCTCAGGAGGGCATCTGCTCATTGGCGGAAGGGATGCGAAGGGCAACGACATCGTCGTTCGCAAGCACCTGACCTCAAACGACCTGTACGTCCACGCCGACTTGCACGGAGCGCCCTCGTGCTCTCTCAAACTCAAGGACGGTCTGTCACACAACCAGAACCCGTCCGAGGCAGTTCCTGAGGGAGTCACTTCGATGCAAATCGTCCAGAACCTGGGAGAGGGGCTCGAAGACGCAAGGGGGCTCGCAGAGTCGTTGCACTCCGAGGCCGCACAAATTTCGGTCTGCTGGTCGAGGGCGTGGGGCGGCGGCGGTGCGTCTGCCACGGCGTTCCACGTCAGGCCGAGCCAGGTGTCGAAGACCGCAGAGACCGGTGAGTCGCTCGCTCGGGGCTCGTTCGTCGTGCGCGGCCAGCGCAACTGGCACCGAGACCTGTCACTCGAGCTCGCCATCGGCATGGCAGTGGTGAACGGCACCCCGATGCCCGTCTCTGGAACTCCTGCCACGATTTCGGAAAACTTCGAGCGATGGGCGACGATTTCACCCGGGCGCGAGAAGAAGGAGAGCGTCGCGAATCGTATTTCGAAGGCTACGGGACTCGCTCAGGACGATTTGCTCTCGTGCCTGCCACCTGGCAACTGCTCGATAGAGGACCACGGGCTGATTCAGCCCTGACTACGTTCGCGCCACTCGGGCGCGGTAATTGCGTACAGGGAGGCATCTACGTAGTGATTGTAAAGCCACTCCCTTTCCCTTGTGATACCTTCGAGGCGCATTCCCAGACGTTCGGCGATCGCTATGCTAGCGTTGTTCTCCACCGCGACCTCAAGAGCCCCCCTGTGCAGGCAGAGGTCATCGAAGCAGTGATCGAGCAGCCGGGCACAGGATTTGGTCACAATGCCTTTCCCCATTGACTCCTCCGAAATCCAGTAGCCGACGACGAACCCCCTGTTGTCCCAATCGATCGAGTTGAGGGAGAG
>JAYZLU010000039.1:0-9183 GCA_036153975.1 Thermoplasmatota archaeon
GCCCTTGGTCCACAGTATGGGTGACCTCAATCCCAACCTGCTGACTTGGGCCAGCCTAGTGTTTGCCCTCGCTGCCTTCTTCCTGCTCGCTCGCGCGGATCTCGACAGTGGAGGCGCGATGGCTATCGTCGGTGGGGTGGGACTGGGTCTGATTGCGGGTTTCCTCGACGCGCTCGATGGTGCTTTGGCGCGGCACCAAGGCGTCGACGGACCATACGGTGACTTCCTCGACCACACCATCGACCGCGTCGTCGACGTGGGGCTGCTGGTGGCTCTGGGAATGAACGCGGCCTTCGTGGACGAGTTTAACAGCGGCTTACTCGCAGGCCTTCTGACCCTCTTCGGATCCTATATGGGGACGCAGGCCCAGTCGGTGGGTCTCGACAGGATTTACGGGGGATTCTCCCGAACCGACCGCGGAGTTCTCACGGTATTCGGACTGCTTGCCGCAGCTTGGCAGGCGCAGGTGGGAGGGACGGGCATCGATGTCTCTGAGGTCCATGAGCAAGCACACTGGCTGCTGCTGGGCAACGGCGAGCTCAATGGGATGACGTTCGCGCTAGCCATCTCCGCATGGGGCGGCGTCTACACCTTCGTAGTCCGGTTCATCAGAACCCGCAACGAGCTGCTAGGCTGAATGGCCGGTCTGGGCGTCCACGAAAACACGCCTTGTGAACGTCGGGTCGGGGGCAACGGTTATCCTCTATTCGACGCGCCTGAGCGCTGTGAAGCATCTTATCGAAAGGGTTCTCGAGATTCAGGGGGATGAAAGGCATCCCCCAGCCAGCTCCGAGGTCGATGATGACCCTGACCTTGAGGGCCTCTTGAAATCGCTACAGCCGAAGATCCGAGTCTTCGGATGTGGTGGGTGTGGATCCAACACAGTCGCCCGACTCGAGCAGGAGGGCTTGTTCGATGGTGATTACGTCAAAGGGATGGCGGTCAACACTGACGCCCAGCACCTTCTGAGGGTCAGCGTCGAGCACAAGGTCCTGATCGGTCGCTCCGCCCGTGGCAGGGGGGCGGGGGGCGACCCGGAGAAGGGCGAGCAGGCGGCATACGAGTCTGAGCGTGTGCTGAAATCCGAGGTTGAGGAATGCGACCTCGCGTTCATCACCGCGGGCCTCGGCGGCGGCACTGGCACTGGAAGTGCCCACGTCGTCGCGAGGCTGGCAAAGTCCTCTGAGGCACTTACTATCGCCGTAGTGAGTTACCCGTTCCTCTCGGAGGGGGCGGTTCGCCGCCAGAACGCCGAGTGGGGACTGGAGCGTCTGAGAGAGGTTTGCGACACTGTGATTGTCCTGCCAAACGAGAGGCTGCTGGAAGTCGAAGGGGTTCGTGACCTGCCTCTTGACGCTGCCTTCAGGGTGGCCGACGAGCTCCTGATGAGGAGCATCTCCGGCGTTTCTGAGATGATTGCCAAGGAGGGCGTGGTGAACCTCGACTTCCAAGATCTCCGCTCGGTCATGGAGAATGGGGGGGGCGTTGCGATGATCGGCCTAGGTGAGGCCACCGTTGAGGAGGGCGCCGATAAGGCGACCGAGGAGGCGCTGCTATCCCCATTACTCGACATCGACATCTCCGATGCGCGGGGAGCGCTGGTCAACGTAGTCGGCGGTTCTGGACTGACTCTCGGTGAGGCCGAGCAGTGTGCCAAAATCATCCGTGAGAGAATCAATCCCTATGCGAGGATGATCTGGGGAGTAACGACCGACAATTCGATGGGCAATGAAATCAGAGTCCTTCTGGTGCTCACAGGCGTCAAGAGCGAGCAAATTCACGGGGCTTCCCTGCACACACAAATGAGGAACCTACGCAGTAGAACTGTCGAATTCGTCAGTTAGGGGCGTGGATGTCCTCCTTGGTGACCCAATACTGTCTTTCCCGTTGTCCTTAAATGGAGTCTGTAGGTCGCCGGGATGCTTCAAGGTGTAGCAATGGCTGTAGAGAGGTCCCATGTCGGTCCGATAGAGGAACTGGCCCAGTCCTGGCAGGACGAGATAGAGGGTCGGGTGAAGGGTCTCCAGACTGGCTCCTACGCAAGGATTCTCAAGATGGCGAAGAAGCCTTCCAAGCAGGAGTTTCGCCAGACTATCATTGTCTGCGGCATAGGGATGTTCGTGCTCGGCGCAATCGGTTTCGTCATCCTAGCCTTGATGGTAAACGTCTTCCCTCCGTTCTTCGGCTGGCTCACGGGGTGAGGTGACGGATGTCGGAGGCTTTCACCGTCTACCTGCGGAGTGCAGAGAAAGTGCTGCTCATGCAGAGGGCCGACGAAGTCGCAGACTTCCCTGGCGCCTGGGACGGCATCTACGGAATCGGCGAACCCCACGATACTGACACCGTCGTTGCCAGGGTCACTGAGTGTACCGGAATCCCTGCAGAGAACTTGGAGCTCGTCCGCTCGGGCATGGCACGCGGACTGGAGTTCGGCAACCGCCTAAACGACGTGACCCCTATCCTCTTCGTCACCAGCGAATCTGAGGTCCGGCCCCGAACCCTGTACAAGAACCACGAGTGGGTCGACCCGGGTGCCATACAGAGGAAGGAGTACGCGACGCCCCAACTCCGAGACATGTACGGCGACGTCGCCTCCTACCTCTACATCCTCAAGACGTCGATTGGGCAGGAGCAGAACGTGGCCGGAGAAATTCGAGCCAGACTCTCCGGGACCGGCTCCCTCGAGGACATCCAAGACAAGATCTTCGGCGTACTGAGCCCCCATTACATGAAGGGCTACATTTTCATCGAGGCTGCCGCTCTCCACCACGTCCAGAAGCTGATTGGCAGGGTCGGAGTAGGCGTGACCCCACTGAAGAACTGCAGCAAAGTACTCGATGGCGAGTCCCCGCTCGAGGACGTCCTCCCCTACCTTGAGCCCAAAGCCGCTACCTCTGGAATCGAGGAGGGGTGCATCGTCGAGATCTCAGGTGGGGCCTTCCGAGGCCAAGCCGCTCGGGTGACTCGTGTCACCGAGTCCAAGGAGGAGGTCACCGTGGAGCTCTTCGAGGCGGCCGTCCCCGTCGCCCTGACAGTCCGCGCTGACCAAGTAAGGGTCACCCAACGCGTCGAGTGACTGCAGAGCGGTCCCCTGCGTTTGGTGCATCATCATCAAATAGGGAAAGCAGGTCGGCGGGTCGCACCAAAAGGAGGCTAAGTGAATGTCGGCACGCAACGAGACTCCTCACAAGGTGTTGCAGACACTCGGGCAGAAGAAGTGCAACGGCTCTTGGGAGGCCTCCACGGAGAACCTGACGATGAATCAGGTCAAGAGTCTCGCTGAGACCCAGAAGGACCGTCTGACGGGAAAGACTCCGTACGCGCGCTGCCGTGAGGTAATGGGAACCTGCGTGGCGATGCGAGTACGAATTGAGGGCATGGAACCCAAGGTTGCTCTCAAGGCGATGAGCGAGGGGGAATTCAACGAGCATTTCAGTTAGAGTTCACGAATTGCGGGAGAGGGAGACCTCGTGGACCGCAGAGGTGAGGAAAAATGAAGGGAAATCTGCAATCAGCGATTCAACAGGCCATTGACGGCGCCCCAGAGAGGGGATTCGTAGAGTCTATCGAGATGGCCTTCACCATCAGAGACGTCGACCTCAAGGTTCCGACCAACAGAATTCAGGAGGAGGTCAGACTTCCCTCTGGGAGGGGCAAGCCAGTTCGAATCGCCATGTTCGCGGGTGGCGAGATGGCCACCAAGGCTAGGGCGGGTGGAATTGACATAATCGATCCGTCGACCATTGAGGACTTGGGTGACAATCGCCAGAAGGCTAGGAAGATGGCCAAGCACTACGACTTCTTCCTATCTGAGATCCCACACATGGGAACAGTTGGACGTCACCTCGGTTCCGTGCTCGGCCCGAGGGGCAAGATGCCTCGACCAGTCCCGCCCACCCTCGAGCCGAGTGTTTTGGCAACCGGACTGAAGGACACAGCAATCGTCCGGTCTAGGGACCGTGTGACCTTCCACACCGCTGTTGGCTCGAGGGAGCAAGGAATCGATGCTCTGACTTCTAACGCCGTCGCCGTGTGGGACAGGGTGACGGGCAGACTCGACCGTGGTGCGGGCAACATCCGCTCCTGCTACGTCAAGACCTCAATGGGACCTGCCATCAAGGTGGAGGTGATAGGATGATTCCCAAGGTCGCAGGTTGGAAGAAGGAACGCGTCTCGGAGTTGGCCGATATCTTCGGTAGAGAGGGCTCAATCGCTGTAATCGACGTAGCAGGTGTTCCAGCCAGCAACATGATCGACATACGAAACACGCTGCGTAATCGGATGAGCATCACCATGGCGAAGAAGTCACTCATAAGAATCGCATGGCTGGAAGCCGAGCGCTCCGCGGAGGAGTTAGAGGCCCTCCTTGAGGGTGCTGAACAACCGTGCGTTGTCCACAGCGAGGCCATGAATGCATTCGAAATATTCAGTGAGCTCGAGAAGACTCGGCAGGGCCGACCTGCCAAGGAGGGCGACAGGGCCCCGTTCGACATCGTTGTCGAGGAAGGTCCGACTGAATTCGACCCAGGCCCGATCGTAGGCGAGTTCAACGCCGTTGGCATCCCCGCCAAGATTGACAGAGGCAAGGTGGCAGTCCAGAGGACGACGACCGTGGTCAAGGAGGGCGAGGAGATCTCGGCCGATCTTGGTATCATGCTCTCGAAGCTAAAAATCAACCCGATAGAGATCGGTCTGATTCTTACTGGCGTCATAGAGAACGGATTCATGTTCCATGCCTCGGATCTGAACCTTGACACCGACGGGTTCAGAAACGATGTCATCAACGCCACTTCTGGGGCGTTCAACCTCGCGTGCAACATGCGCTGGTTCTCGAGCACGACAACGCCGACTCTGATTTCAAGGGCATCCAGCGAGGCGATGACGGTCGCTATCGAGGCGAGCATCGTCAACGATGCGACCACCTCTTTCCTCTTGTCACAAGCACGTTCGCGTGCACTGTCCCTAGCGGGACAAGTAGATTCCTCAGCGCTCGATGACGAGCCAGCAGCGGCACTCGGTGCCGTGGCTCAGAGCGCTGACGTTGCCCCCTCTGAGGCGACGAAATCGGAAGCGACCTCCCAGAAGGGGGCCTCGACCGAGCAGGAAGAGGAGGAAGAGGGGGGCGCCGGGTTCGAGGGACTCGGTGATCTCTTCGGTTGAAAAAAAAGGTGAATGAAATGGAATATGTGTATGCTGCAATGTTGTTGCATTCTGCAGATAGGGAAATCAGCGAAGACGCTGTCAGCTCAGTGCTGACTGCCGCTGGGGTCGAGGCCGATGGAGGGCGCGTAAAGGCCCTCGTTGCCTCGCTAGGCTTAGTCGACATCGACGAGGCCATGGCGACTTCGGTCGCTGCCCCAGTCGCTTCGGCTGCCCCCTCTGCGGCTACTGGCGGAGCCTCTACTGAGGCTGCTCCCGCCAAGGAAGAAGCCGCTGAAGAGGAAGCTGAGGAAGAGGCCGGCGGCTTCGAAGGTCTGGGCTCCCTGTTCGGCTGAAGCAACGATTGGAACGACTGACGCGAAGCCGCTATGGGCGAGAGCCTAGAGGGTGCCCCGAAACCCATGGAGCGGCAGCTCGAGATACCAGTCAGCATCACCCCCACCGACGCCATCCGCGCGATGCGCGTCATCGGTGAGTCTCGTGGCTGGCGGATGCACAGGATCGAAGAGACAACCATGGTCCACAGATGGGCTATCATTGTCCCCCTCGCCAAGCGTGCTAGGGTACTGGGGCTTGTGGTTGATGAGGGCGAGGGGGAGGGGTTGACGCTTCGCTCTTGGAGCTACGTTCCCGGTTCTGCTGGCAGGATGTCGTTCGTTTCCTTCAATATTCCAGAATTGTTCGATGGTTCGGTATGGGCGTACTTCCTCCGTGAGTGGGCAGCGCTACAGCCGAGGTGTCCATGGAAATGGAGCTTCTGGGAGCGCTCCATCATCGGTTACCTCCTCCCTGAGTTCCGTCGTTCTAGGAAGCAATTCGCCAATGAGGGAGTTGGTATCAAGAACTGGCAAAGATCCGATGTGGAGTCATAATGACTAGTGCGGGTACCTCTGGGGAGAGGATTTGATCGGGGGGCGGGGGACCGACCCACGACGCAAACATGGACTTCCAGGACCTTGTCGACACTCCCCGAAAGGTCAAGACCCTCGCGGGTACCGTCGCCTTCCTAGTCCTGTTTCCGGTGTATTTCACCGTGATGCCCTCTTTGATCGGCGAGGAAATCGTTGGAGGGGGATCATCTGGATTGACTGGAACTCTCATTGTGAGCTTCGAGGAGAGTGAGATCTCATTGGCTGAGTCGGTCGTGCTTGGTGACGGTGAAACCCACGACACGTTCTTCGAATTGATGGCCGAGTCCGACGTGAACGTGGGATACGTCGAGTTTGCAGTCTGGTGCTTCGACAACGACGACCCGGGCCCTGGCTTCACCGACAGCGTCGAGGGTACTAGCGATCTCGACGGGCTCGATGGACTAGAGGACAAAAGCGCAGATGGGCCGTGCTCTGGGGGTAATAGCGGGATCACTATGAGATGGGACCTCACCGAGAACTACACTGGAGCTGAGTACACCGAGGAGGAGCAGAGCGAGAGTGAGATTCGCGACCGCTGGACAGATGGAGGTCTGGGGCGCGGCACTTGGGCGGCTACGATTACTGCAGACATCAGCTCGCCCCCAGCCCCCGTCGTCGGGCAGATTATCGACTCCGACGAGGAATTCGACATAACGTGGACTGCTGTGACATACACGGTCATCATCGAGTCTGCATAATAGGCTAATTCTCACTCAAGTCTTCGCTTGGATGCTCACGATGTCACCGTCAGACAGCTCGTAATCCGCACCGATGGTTCTTCCGGAGCGAGCATCGAGAGCCCGGATGAAACCGTCTCCCAAGTCCGAGTGGACGGAGTACGCCAAACCCTTGGCAGTGGTACCACGAGGAACGAGGATGGCATCTGGCAGTACGTTACCCTCACCGTCCACCCAATGTGTCTCGTCTTGGACGGGGTATGCAGCAATGCGTGACAGCTGGCCGAAGACGACTTCGCTCAGCAGGCCCACCAATCCACCCCCGCCCCAAGATCCTATCGAGTCAGCGATTGACAACAACGCGCTCCTCTGGGCATCGGAGAGCTGCTGTTGTCCACTTTCGGTAATCTCGAACGAAGCGTCGCCTGGATGGTACTCGATTAGCCCGGTGGAAGCGGCTCTGCGCAATGCTAGTTCGGCCTCTGCGCTGGTAGGCACTAAGAGGCCTCCTTCGGCCTCGACAATCGAAGATAGGTCGGCGAATGAAAGGTCTGCGGACTTGTCGGCCTTGTTAGCAGCGACCGAGACGGGGAACATGGCCGTGCGGATTGCTGAGGCCATGGTATGGAGTTCCTTGTCGCCCCACCGGAGGGGGTCCCCCGCGGCTGGATGCTCTCGGTGAACCGCACCAGTACCTGCGGACGCGTGTACTTCGGTTGCTCCTATTCCAGTGAGTCGGTCTAGAAGGTGGTCTTTGATGGCACGCCCGCCCTCTGCTTGAGCCCTGCGCGAAGCGCGATCCCATCCCAAGCGTATGATGCCCAGTAGCCATGCGTCCAACTCGTCTAGTAGGAAGCGATGCTCCTCGAGGGGGTCAGAGCCACCAGAGCCGACCGGATTGCCCTCGATATCGGTCGATCCTGAGACATCGATAATCTGCAAGAGCGCGTCGCACCTCGCGAGATCCGATAGGAACTGGTTGCCCCTGCCTCTACCCTCGTGTGCACCTGGGACGAGTCCGGCGACATCGACGAGGGTGACAGGCACCAATCGCCTGTGCCCATTGCAGGAACCGGAGTTGGGATTACAGATGCTACCCCCCCTAGGATCATCCACAGAAGTCGGTTCCAAGCGACCGGTTGCCTCTCTGCGGGAGCGCAGTTCGGCACAGGCGCATGGCATCGGCAGTGGCAGCCATGTCACGCCGACATTGGGGTCGATGGTGGTGAAGGGATAGTTCGCAATCTCGACAGGGGTCTCGGTCAGTGCTGAGAAGGCGGTTGACTTTCCGACGTTTGGCTTGCCCACGAGGCCTATTCGCATGCTCGTCACCCCAAAACCCAGACTGCGTCCCCCATGGAGGAGGTGGTTCGCACATTACAGTTCGGTTGGGCTTCCGGAGCCTTCATCCTGTGAGATAGGGACAATCTCGGTGTCGAGGTTGGCTCCACTGGCGAGGATTTTCCTGACCGTCGTCCCAGTTGTTAGGTTGTAAGAGGCCTGTTCGATGGAACTCGAGGAAGGGGTTTCTTGTGCATCCACAAAGGCACCTCGGAATATGCCGCTAATCATGTTCAGGCAGTGAAGGATGGCGCCGATTACCGTGCCGTAGAAAAGCACCGAGCCAATCGCCCGGAGTTTATTGGAAATCATGCTATTATCCTCTACTGCGGCCTCGGCGAGGGCCATTTCCGAGAAATCGGCCATCATGGTGATAATCAGTCCGGAGAAAGCGCCTCCGGCCATCATCCAGAAAGCCCAACGAGAGCGGTTCGTTGACAGAAGGTTCCTGCCGGTGACCGCTGGGTAGACGCAAAGGGCCGATCCGAGGGCGAGAGGAACGAGTAACAGCCACACCACGAGCAGAAGAAGTGTGGGGGAGATTCCGCTCAACTCGTTGCCTCCTGTCAGCGCGTCGGTCTGAACGAAGAGCGCGCCTATTCCAAGCGGGATGAGCATCAGGGCGCCCATGTTGATCTCGGGCATTCCTGGAGAATCAGGATTCTCCATGAAGACGTCGTCGCCCCTCATTGTGACGAGAATGTTGGAGGAGAGGGCGATAATTGGAATCGCGGCGAGGGCCATGAGGAACGTGCCTCCGATTACGTCGTTGCTGGTTGGCTCAAAGGCTCCGACATCGAAACCGAGCATATCTGCGGCTAGCTTCCCCGAGGTATCGCCCATGGGGTTGAGCGTCAGCAGTGCACCGAGCAGCGTGACGGCTGCCAGAGATCTCGACCACAATGGGTTGCCGGTGCCTTGCGAGGCGGCATAGAGGCTGACTCCAGCGACTTGCAGGAAGAAGAATCCTCCTGCAACCATCCTCACGAGCAGCCATTGCCCCAGACCTGTCCCAAGTCCACCGGTCACGGCGATAATCACCGTCGAAATGGGATCAGAGACTAAACCGATAATGATGAGCCACGCTGGTAGAG
>JAYZLU010000040.1:0-3748 GCA_036153975.1 Thermoplasmatota archaeon
ACTTGGAGGGAAGTGCAGGAGGCCGTTCTGGCAAACGAGAGAACCCTCGTCTCCGAGTGCGGTCGCTTGATGGGAAGCCTCGATCTACTAATCTCAGACATCCAGGACGGCAATTCGGTAGGATGGATCGTGGCCGACCTCAAGACCGGGAACCCCCCTAAGGACCAGCTAAACGAGAAGGTTAGCAGACAGTTGAGGTTCTATCGCGATCTGCTCAAACAGAACAATCCCGACCACCCCCCAGTTCATGCCGAAGGCTGGTACTCAGCGAACCAGACCATCCACTGCGCCGAAGGCCCATCGATTTTGGATGACGCCTTCGAAGCTTGGGAGGGCATGAGGCCGACCGAGGAGCCCCTGCAGGGCACTCCAAGCGATACCGCCTGCGCATTCTGCGAGTGGAAGGCGTGGTGCCCGACTTGGTGGGTAGCGCGCAGGGACGGCGAGCTCCCCCCCGGAAGCAGATTCCGAGACGAGGTCGTTCGCCTCGTGAGGTTCGACGAGGAGTCCGGGGCCGCTCTGTTCGAGCGGACTCCACCTGTGGATGACGACGGTGAGCTGGCAGGCTCTGATCACCGGTTCGGAGCAATACTCCGTGATCAGGCACTAGAGCAACTTAGGGCAATCGCCTCCTCTGATTCCGATGGGGCGCTGTTCCTCGGTAGCGCGAGAGTCGATGGCAAGATCATGCACTTGGGCGACTGGTCCGAGGTCCTGCCGTGGTCTCCGATGCTGAGATCAGCGAGCCAGTGAGCCGATGAACTCGTCCACCGTACCCCTGAACTTCCGGGGGTAGGCCTGTATTATCTTCCATAGTAGAAGCAGCGTTGCTCCGGCATCGACGTCAGCCCTGTGAGCTCTCTCTAGGCGGATGTCGAAGCGATCGCACAGCCTCCCCAGTTTGTGGCTGCCCGGAATCACGAACCTCCTCGCGATTACCAGAGTGTCGATAATCGCATGGGGACATGGGACCTCAACCCCTATTCTCATGCACTCCATCTCGACGAACCTCCAGTCGAAGTCGATGATGTTGTGTCCAACGACGATTGAGCCCTCCATCAAGGAAGCCATTTCAGCGATGTGATCTCCAAACTCACCACTCCCTCTGACGTCATCGTTCGTGATGCCATGCACTCTGATCGACACCTCAGGGATACTCACTCCCGGATTCACCAGCGACTGCAGGTTGATGTGAGACCCGTCCGCATCGCTGCCCACCAAGGCGTACTGCACCACCCTGTCCGACCTCGGATTGAAGCCCGTGGTCTCGAGGTCGAATCCCAAGACTCGATATCCAGATAGCATCCCCACAGTCACGCCCCTCCCCACACGACATCGTCCATCAACTCTCTCAACGCGAGCATGACGCTACCCCGCACCCAACATCCCTATGAGGGACCGTTTTGTACTAGTATCGATGAACACCGGCTCCCGGAGTGCTGCTGCGGCAATCGCAATCCTGCTCTTGTGCCAGATGCTCACCGGGTGCAGCGGGCTCGGGCCTGGAAACCCGAGTGCCAGCATTGCCGCGGACACCGACAGCATCAACGCCGGCGAGACGGTGAACTTCGATGCGAGGGACTCCACCAGTCCCGAGCCAACCATAATCGATGAGTACCGTTGGCACTTTGGCGACGGCGAGACAAAGACGACCAAGCAGGGCATTGTCAGTCACATGTTCAGCCACGCCGGGAACTACGAGGTCCAGGTCATTGTCGCGAACGACGAGGGCTCCACGGACTCGGCGAGTCTGAGCGTGTTCGTCAACGCGCCCCCTACAATCGTGCTCGATATTCCCGACTTCATCAGGACTGGTGACACGGCCACTCTCGATGCCAGTGACTCCACGGATCCCGAGGGGGGGACCCTAGAGTTTCTGTGGGACTTCGATGCAATCCTCGACTCGAACGGAGATAGTGACCCCACCAACGACGCCGACCACAACGGGGCCGTCGCCGAGTTGATGCTCACGGAGTCGGGAAACCACACTGGGGCAATCACCGTGGTCGACGACAACGGCGCGACGGCGACCGCCCTCTGGACGCTACGAGTGATCCCCCGGACCTTCAGGGTGGTTTGGGAGGAGGTCCATGTCGACTACGAGTGGTCTGGCTACCTCGAGCAGGGATCCTCATACAAGATCGAGCACATTCCCGGGGAGGGAGCTAGGATTATCCAGGTCATCGCGACCCTCACCCTCGCGAGGGACCTATTGCCAATCCAGTGGCCCGAGGACAACTTCACCTTGGAGCTGGACGTACCGCTGACCGGTTGGAGGACCTCGGCCATCACTATCCACGACAACATCACCGAGAACGCCTCCGCAACCATCGAGCGGGGTGAGATGAACGACAACCCGGAATCGGGATACACGACGACCGCGGAATCCTCCGAGACGCTCGCTGCCTCTCTGCTCAACCAGCCCGGTCAGAGGTTCGGCCAAGGAACCTGGGAGTGGACCATAACTGCGGTCGACTGTGACCCTGACCTGCCGATTGACGGCGTCGATCCAGACGAGGGGAATGACTGGAGGCTGGAGGCCCAGTTCGTTGTGATGATCCTCAGGATCAGCGAGATCGGAGTCTGAGTTATCACATCCTTGTGCGAAGGCCTTTCAACCACCTGACGGTGGCAATAGCGTGGTAAAGGCGATTGAGATAACGAAGGTGTCCATCCGAGACCGGCTGGTCGTCGATGCTGACGTCCGCATGCTGGACCCACAGGACTTCGACTTCTCACCCAGAGCGAGCATCGATGGCAGCACCCTCAGCCTGCGCAATGAGGGCGACGAGGAGGCTGCGACAAACTTTGAGTTGGACTCGGATCAGATGACCACCGCGGAGCGTGACAGGATGCTGGAACTACGCGTGAAGTTCTCGGTGGAGGGCATGCACGGAGTGCTGACGCACAAGACGAAGAACACCAGAATCGCACCCAACGCGAAGAAGCTGGCAGAGCCGAGGTGGAAGACGTTACTCCCCTTAGTGCTCTGAATCCCGAAAACCGTTGGGATTAAGCACATGACTTCCGTCGAAACATCGCTGGACCCATAGTGTAGCCTGGATATCACATGAGCTTGCGGAGCTTGTAACCCGTGTTCAAATCGCGGTGGGTCCGCCATTCGACCCTCAGTGGCCCCCAGAGTGGGTCCACGAGGATTCGGCCCCCTATCGTTGAGGAAACCTCAATTTCAATCAGATCAACCGGTCACCATGCCGGAGGTGACCTACGCAGACGTTGATTTCTACCAGCGCAACGGCGCGGTTGCCATTCGCAATCTGCTGACAGCCGATGAGGTGGACTCGCTGCGTGCGGCTATCGACTGGAACATCGCCAACCCGAGTCCACTGGGAGCGACAGCGAGCCGCAACACGGACCCAGGCAGGTTCTTCGAGGATTTCTGCAATTGGCAACGAATCCCAGCCTATCGCGACATCATCTTCGAGTCGGCCCTCCCGGAGATAGCGGCTAGGCTCATGGGGAGCGAGACAGTGCGGCTGTACCACGATCACATGCTGGTCAAAGAGCCCAAGACCAAGCAGCCGACCCCGTGGCACCAGGACCAGCCGTACTACAACATCTCGGGCAAGCAGAACATCAGCTTCTGGATTCCCGTCGACCACGTCGCACGAGACTCCACGCTAGAATTCGTCGCCAGTTCGAACGATGGCACATGGTACATGCCCAAGACCTTCTTGTCCGAACAGGCCAAGTGGTTCCCGGAAGGCAGCCTCGCAGAGGTTCCCGA
>JAYZLU010000041.1:0-6167 GCA_036153975.1 Thermoplasmatota archaeon
AGGCCCTGTCACCATCGACCTCCTTCAGAGCCTTGTCCAGCCTCCTCTGTAAAGTGGGATGCAGGGCGGGATCGAGACTGCATCTCAGAGTGATTTTCCCGATGCCATTCCTAGTCGCTGCAGAGGCAACTAGGTCGATGGTGTGCAACTCAGGTGGCGTTAGCCTGTGTTGTGCTACTTGACCGGTCGCCACCACGAATCCCAGGACGTCCTCGTCTTCCGCTAGTGGATCAGTGTGTATCAGTAGGGGCCTCCTCCCTTCGGTCCTGACCCAAGAAGAGCCAGTGCCCCTTGTTACGGCTCTATTCAACCACGATTCCTGGAGACCGCTTTCGAATAGAGCAGGATCAATAATCGAAATCCACGCACCGAAATCAGGAGGCTTGTCGAACTCTATCGCATGTGATGTCGAGGCAGTTCCCTCGATGCTGGCAATTACCCTCTTCCTGCCGATACGCAAGCAACGGCGAGCGTTCTTTGAGGAGAGCGACCCTAGCCAGACCGACAAGCGGTCGACCCTGCCTCCTCCTTGGCTCAGCCACTCCCACGTCCTGACAGAGCCCGGGAAACTGGTCTCGAGAATACCATCTATCATTGCCCTCTGAACGGAATTCAGTCTGGGGGAGAGGTCCAGCAGTACCGCGGGACCACGAGGTCCGGTTTGTAGGTGCTTGCTCCATGCTCTCATCACCGATTTCAGATTCGGCTGCATCTCTTCGACACTGTGGTTCTGGGCGTCTTGAGGGCGGGCTGGGTCGAGATGCAGCATAGCGATTGGGGGGTGAGCCCTTGTCCCGCCTTCCCGAAGGCTTGCCCAGTAAGCGGAGATCGCAGATTCTGCGGCGGACCCGTCCCCGACGAGAACTCTGTCGAGTGAGCGTTGCACGTCGCCTTCGGAGTTGAGATACATGTTGGCCGCACAGAGCTCAGCGACATTCTCGTCTAACTCTATGCCGAGAGCCGGGCGCCGTAGGGCCTTGGAGTAGGCAATCAGCTGTACCCCTGAGCCCGCAGCCGCGTCCATAATCACACCAGCTGGGAGGGCCAGGGGGTCGATTTGTCCAGCCCGAATCGACGCGACCGACCAAGGTGTTGACAGCCTCCGCATCTCGTCGGTCATGAGAAAGGACGGCTCGCCTTTTCTCGCCGACTTGGGCTTTGCCCGCTTCTTAGCCCTATTGAGGAGCTCCTTGGACGGTGTGAGGGCGGCATGCTCTCCTTCGGTCACGACTCTCCCTCGTGGGCCTCAGTCAAGTCACTTTCGCGGTTCATCCGCTCGACAGAGGCGCTCTATTCACCTTCAACTCGAACTTCAGCCAGGTTTCTTGAAGTTCGTGACCTTCACTATCCCCGTAAGCGATTGGCGGGGGAAGGAGTGTGATGTGTGAGGTTCCAGTATCTACAACTGGAAAGCCGCCACCCCGATCACTATCGATGTCCAGTCCGATGGCCGACCATTCAAAGCCGTCGATATAGGCAGGGTCATTCCCCGCGGTGACCCACAATGTCCCCTCGTCTAGTTGCTCGTCAGTATCGGCATCCCATAGGGTGTAGTGAACCTCGACCCTGTCATTGAAATCCACATGCACGTCGCGCTGTTCCGTGCCCTCGAAGATGTGCACATCAAGTCGGACCTGCGCCTCGAGCACCGAGACGTGAGTCGCTGTGATGCTCACGTCCCGTTCGCTGACTCCTTCATTTAGGCCAACCTCCAATATCACGCTCTCGTTCCCCCCGAGGTCGTTGATGATGAGGTGAGGCTCGCCAGAGGCGGAGAAAACAACCCCTCCACCGCTGACCTCCATAACGAGGTCGAGAGTCTCGTTTCCTCGGTTGTAGACCGCCACGCTCGCGGCATCACCGTTGCCTTGGTGCTCCCAGTCGCAGCGCAACTCTCCGGGATAGAGGAAGTAGCCGTCCTGATCTGCGAGGCTCTCGGGCCAGATCCAGTCGTCTTCTCTTGCAGAGCAGGTGTCGAACAGGAGATCCACCTCCCAGACCCATCGTCCGTCTGACTCCAAGAGCTCGACGTTGGTCGAGCCGAAGGAGGCCTCTAGGTCATCGAGGAATGCCATGGCAGAAAGTCCGACCCATATGCTCGAGGCAATCAGGACGACGACTGTCCCAACAGACAGGATGAGGGCCGCCCTGGGGATCGCCATTCTGTTCAGACCGAGGGGTATTGGGGGGTGCTCGACCTCGTCAGGAGTGTCTGACATCCAAGACCTGGCCACGTATCCCTTGTTATGCCCGCCCGTCATCAACGTTGGCACGAGTCGTCTGAACGGGGATTTCGTCTCAATCCTTGACCAGTTCTTCCTGGTTTGCCAAGCCTAACCACGCCACTATGCCGAGTTCTATGGCTAGTACAATCAGCGAAATCAGGAGGTTCGAGGGCTGTGACAACTCGCTTGAGACGAAGACGATAGCGCAGAGGATGGCCGTGACGAGGTCTGCCAAACCCCAGATTCTGAGCGCCTTTCGCAATTGGAGGATGCCTACGACCCATACGATTGTCGACATCATGATCAGAAGGATTGGCATCAGCGTTTCATCGATGAATCCCATCGCCAAGGCACCTGAGACAATGAACAGGTGCCCATCGACGGCTAAGGTCATTGTCCACGTCCCTGCGTTCAGCGGGACGGTGAGCCCACACAGAACGATTAGCAAGACTCCAAGCACGAGCACGAAGCCGGGTATTGCATTGTAGACGGCCTCATTCCACGAACCCACGGCCAGCACTGCCAGAACCCCACTTGGCAGTGCCAACCCGAGACCCGATGGCCGGGCAAGCCTCCAACTTCTGAATGATGCGCTGAGGGCAGCCAGCAGACCGGCAGGTCCGAACGAGAGCAGGACCACAGCCAAGCAACGAAATCCTATGCCCACTCCCTTTGGACCATCATCTCGACCGAGCAGGCCCTTCCTCTCGTCAATCCAGAAATTTCCCGCCACGCAAAGAAGGAGGAGTATCTCAAGGAGGTACCATGGACCCTTCCATTCCAGAGGGTCGCCTGCGAACGGATTGACGCCCACCAGTGGCATCGGCAAGCTTCCTCCAATCAGTGCCCCAAGGACCCTAGCTGCTAGGAGCGGGAATACTAGCCAGTCAATGGCAATCGGGATCCTATCGAGGAGATTGTCCTGATGGACTAGAGAGATGAGTACGAGCACCAGAATCAGAACCGCAACGGCGGCCATGTCCAGGAGCACCATATTACTGCTCCCAGGGGGGATTACATGCGCTGTGACGAGAGCTGCAACCAACCCACCTATGGTCAGGGCGATTGGCATCTCTATCCCCATGACGTGGGGCAGTTCAAGCTCCAGCCCCCGAATCCTGTTTCTGACAAGCAGAACAATCAGGCCAGAGAAGCTTCCAGCTGCAATCAGGAACAGCGGCCAAGAATTCTGATCGGAGCCGTTCATCGCTGCATACAGAACTGTCGAACCCATTACGATTGCCAGCACGGCAAGGCCAATGATAGGCCGGTGACTCGCGTCTGTCGTCAGCAGTTCCTCCAAATCGTCGGTCCCGGATTTCTCCCGCCTCTTACTGCGCTGTTCCCTTAGTTCAGCAACCTTGGGGTTGAACGTCTGAATCTTCCCTTGCTTGAGGGAAACGACTCTTCCCCCAACGCCTCCACCCATCACAGACCCTAGAATCCCCTCCCGCTTGGCGATGGATCGCAGTTCGGCCCTGATCTCCCCACGAGCAATCAGCCACACCGAGGTGACTGCGAACATGCCAATAGAGGCCATTTCGAGATAGGGCTCGTCGCCCCTCAGGGAGAGTATGATGGTAATGACCAAGAGCATCAGGGTGGAGGTTGCCGGTTTGAGGATCTTCTCCATCTTCTCGGCCCTAGGCAGGTATGCAGCAAGCAAGACAGCCGTGCACAGCACCGCAGCCAGACCGATACCTGGATCCGGAACGGATGCAGTACCCTCGAGCACCAACGACGCCTCGCGACCAGTCATCGCAACTAGTATGGGAAGCGACATCACAATCATGCCAAAGGTGAACCTACCCTCTACGTCTTGGCTAAACAGCAAGGAGGCGATAGATATGCAGAGTATTCCCATCAGAGCCTCGTCCAGCCCGTGCCTCCACTGAACGACAATTACCGCGAAGGCAAGGATTCCCATGATCTGCTCCGGCCGGCTAGGGTGATATCCGAGAATATTAGCACCGACGTGCAAGCCTCCGAGCAGAGCAAGGACCACTAGGATTGTAATCGCGGTGAAACCGCCGAACTGGGCCATGAAGAGGATAGTGATTACAGGGAGCCAGAGACCAATGCTCCAGAGTTGCAAGGCACCGGAGTCCCTGATTGAGGCAGAAATCTCCGTGATTCCCAGGAACCGGGCGGCTAGGTTCACGCCCCTGTCCCCCATCCTGACGTTCACCACGCAGAGCAGGACCGAGGCTAGGCACAGATAGAGAGCGAGAGGCATTGGGTCCAAGTCTATGATTTCACCCGGGTCTGAGATGTCGTTGGCCAGTAAGACGGTACTGATCGTCTCCTGCACGATCTCCTCCACGAGGATCCAGGTCCAGGGGAGGAGGACCGTAATCCCCGAAAGAGACGGCGAACCTCTATTCAGCGCTAGGATCGCGGTCCCGATGTGTAATGCAGACAACAGAGAAAGGAGTAGCACACCACCGTCTCCTCCCGCCTCTGAGGACTCTGTGGGTACAAGAAGCACGAGCATTATCAGGATGGCAACTGCACCAATCCAAAGGACCCTGTCTGTGACGCTCTTCTGATCCCTCAGAATCACGAATCCCGTGGTGGCCGCACCTAGGATGGTGAAGATTTGGTAGGGAGTCAGGTTGAGGAGCTCGTCGACATTGTCACCTACAAGCAGGATTACGCTTAGGATCGACGCAGAGACGAGCAGGGGCGTTGATACCCGTTCGCGATTAACGCCTCGGACTACTAGGTAAGAGCCACCGAACGCCCCACTGAGGAACGTCACCATTCCCAGTGCATAGCCAAGATCATCCCTATTCGCCGCTACGGCTAGGAGCGCTCCGATCATGCCGAGCGATATCGAAACTCCCCAGAGTCCAGGCTTACCGAGGCCCACGGCCTCGAAACCGCTCGAGAACCAGTTCTCTTTGCGCGCGAACCTCGCTGCCACAGTGGCGTTGAGGGCAGTGACGACCATTAGCAGGAGAAACAGCAGGAGAGGCGAATCCAACGGCACTACTCGCAACTGAGCAATCTCAAAACCAGAGGTAATTGCGTGCATGCCAATCCACAAGTTGGAGGCCGCAATGCCTAGCGAGGCTAGGTTTCCTGATTCTCTATGCAGTGCAAGCCCATGGAGCAATAGAGTCGCTATCAGGATCATGCCCGCCACGCCCTCCTCGCCCAGCACCGAACCAGTCGTCGATCCAATGGCTAGCAGAACCAAAGTCGACTGCGCGGCAATCGCATCGTGATCGTGCCTGTAGGCAGCATAGATGTTGACGCCAACGAGCAGCAAGAGCGCCAAACCGAGCGCGGCATCGCTACCGATAATACCCCAATGCCTCAGCTCTATTGCCAACCCATACAGTACCTTCATCGAGATGATAACCCAAGTGACGCCAAGTAGTAGCATATTCTCCCTAGGGACCCACAACTCACCGAGCACGAATCCCATCGTAGCCAGTAGAATGAGCGTAATCGTCCCTGGAAGTGGGTCGAAGGTTGAGCCAACTTGGATGCTGATCGCGCTGTAGACCACTATCATCGAGACCATCAGCATCCAGTTGACACGCCTCTCACCCTCGATTGACAACTCGGAAACCAGATCTCTGTCGGGCGCTGTATTGACCGAGCCGTCGGTCTGGACCGCTCCCGGAGCATCGGCCCCTCGCTCTACGAACGGATCGAAGACGTCTCCAATCGCTTCGTCCTTCTCCGGGGTCTTCCCGGGTTCTTCACCACGCTCCTTGAAATCTATGTCGCCGATGTCTACTCCAGAGGAACGCCTGAACGCGCGTTCCCGGATGATGCGGTCATCCGGCTCATCATCGGTCATCATCCTTCCAACGAGGCGTGCATGGCATAATCACATCCCCTCCAAGCGTACAGTGGGCCGTCAGACGGCTTGCATCACCCATCGAGCGGTGCCACAACGCTTGAAGGGAAGATGCCGCAGCCCTCAGC
>JAYZLU010000042.1:0-2505 GCA_036153975.1 Thermoplasmatota archaeon
CCATAAGGCTCGATGCGGGAAACGAATTCTTCTGGCGAGAGGGCATAGGATTCAATATGTCGAAGGCCCTTTCTAAACGCGCAGAACCTACAGGCCAACGTGCAGATATTAGTGGTGTTCACATGCAGATTATCATTGAAGAATACATGATTGCCGAACCTCGATCGCTTGATCATGTCAGCTAGTGCACAGAGTCCCGCAAGCGAATTGTGAGTGTGCAGTAATACGCCCTCTTCTACGGTAATTCTGTGGCCAGCAATAACTCTCCTCAATGTCCCACTGAGTAGCGAGTCCCGTTGAACAGCGAAGGGAGGCACCATCTTGGAGAGCCTCAGTCTCCAGCCCGAATTCGCATATGACTGGGAGTCGGACATCGATTTTCGATGGAACGAGCGGTCAATAGGATTTGAACCCACGTTAGACAGAGGCATCGTGATGTAGAGCAGTTGAAAACTATCAATAGCCCGCATCGTATCATCAATCATAGAGGGGAATCGCCGATGCGAATCAGTCTCGATGAATTATCTGAAATGGCTAGGAGATGCAGGGCTGACATAGTCAGAATGACGAATGCGGCCGGCTCCGGGCATCCTGGTGGCTCTCTGTCTGCCATCGACCTCATGGTCGCCCTGTATGGAACCAACCTCAGATTCAGGGTCGATGACCCTGAATGGGAAGATCGTGATAGGTTCATATTGAGCAAGGGGCATGCTAGTCCAGCGATGTACGCTGTCCTCCACCAAATGGGTGTACTCAATGAAACCGACATCATGGGCTTCAGAAAGTCTGGGTCAGTTTGCCAAGGTCATGTCGACATGAATTGGACGGATGGTGTGGACTTCTCCGGCGGTAGCCTCGGGATGGGCATGTCGTTTGGCTTGGGATGTGCCATAGCAGCAAAGATGGATAATAGCCAACGACTTATTTGGGTGATGATTGGCGATGGTGAGACGCAAGAGGGCCAAGTGTGGGAGGCTGCTATGGCTGCGACTTACCACAACGCCTCGAACCTGAAGGTCATAGTCGATAGGAACAGGATTCAGAACGATGACTTCGTAAAGGTCCAGATGGGAATAGGCGACGTTTCCTCAAAGTTCTCTTCGTTTGGCTGGGAAGTCAAGGAAGTCGATGGTCATGACATGGCAGCAGTGGTAGATGTGATTGACTGGGCTGCAACGCACCGAGAGGGGCCAGTTGCAATTGTCGCCCACACCACCAAGGGCAAGGGGGTCTCCTTCATGGAGGACAACCCCGCTTTTCATGGTAAGGCCCCGACCGATCAGGAACTGGAGTTGGCCCTGGGGGAGCTGGCATGAGCGCTCCCTCATCTAGAGGTGCTTCTAGGGATGGCTACGGCCGCGCGCTTCTACGGCTGTCTGAGGACCCACGAGTAGTGGTTCTGGAAGCAGACCTTGGAAAATCAACGAAGTCATGCCACTTTAGAACAGATCATCCAGAGAGGACGGTTTCTCTCGGTATCGCCGAGCAGAACATGATGCTCGTGGCCGCAGGAATGGCATCCTCAGGAAAGATTCCTTTCGCTAGCACTTTTGCAATATTCAGCGAACGTGCCTTTGAGCAGATCAGGAATGGGATTGCCAGACCGGGACTGGCCGTTCATGTATGCGGGAGTCATGGAGGAATTCACACCGGTTCAGACGGGAGCAGTGCGCAATCGATTGAGGATCTGGCAATCTTCAGGACCTTACCTGGGATGACTGTGGTTCATCCGTGTGATGACCTATCTGCCGAGGAGTTGACGGTACAACTCAAAGATATCGGAGGGCCCTCATACATGCGCACGGCGAGAAACAAAACAAAGCGCCTGTATGACGATGATAGCGTGGGGGGCCTGAAGATTGGGAACGGAAGCGTACTCAGGGAAGGGGAAGATGTCGCCATACTGTCTTGTGGAGTAATGGTCGAGCGGGCACTCGAGGCGGCTTTTGACCTATCCAAAGAAGGCATTGAGTCTACCGTGGTTGACATGCACACGATCAAACCCTTGGATGCTCCACTGCTCGATAGGGTCTCCAAAGATTGTGGTTGCTTGGTTACCGCAGAGGACCACTCTGTGTTTGGGGGGTTGGGGAGTGCTGTTGCCGAGTGGTTGTCCTTCAATCGACCCATTCCCCTGGAGATGGTCGGTGTGGCCGATAGATTCGGCGAGAGTGGTGACTCAGATGATCTCATGCGGATATTGGGCCTTACCTCAGCTGAAATTTCTGATGCAGCGAAGCGTTCCATTGACAGGAGAAACATCATTCCCTGAATACCATTATGGCGGTCATTTCATAGGGGTCGGGATGGCGAGAATCATACTGGATGGATGACTCCGATGCAGTGAAGAGGCTGCTCGATGGCACTATCGAGCCCTCTGAGATTGAAGGAAACCCCAGTCTGTTTGCCATGGCCGAAAGGATCTACGGCAGGGAGGCACTGGAAGAGCTTGGTGTGTTCGCCCCGGAAATCGAGGCTCCTGTGATTCCTGAGAACATCGGAGCC
>JAYZLU010000043.1:0-23015 GCA_036153975.1 Thermoplasmatota archaeon
CGTGGTCGATTGAATCTGCATCTGGTCTCCCGACGATGTGGAGGTAAGAGCCAGTTGTGCAGTCACGTTGACCTGCTGGTTGCCCGTGTTAACCACGGTGATGCCACCCAGCCACTGCGCCCTAGCCAGCGTGTCTCCGTTATCTGGCAGGGAGTCTGCGATGGGTAGTGCGTCCTCCACAGCCATGACGTTGATACCAGATATGGTCATCTCGTCGTTGCTCGCGTCGGAATCGGTTGAGGTCGACAGGTTAACGTCCCAAACCGCCCTCAATCCGTATCCGGAGCCTGCGGTAGCGTCCCAATAGAGCAGGTGAACCTCTTGCTGTCCGGGGTTGATGCTGATGACTCTTTCATCCACCTCTGCATAGCCCGAGCCAGTATTGGCCTCGAGAGTCAGGTTTCCGTCTGCGGAAGAGCCGCCAAGGTTCAGTATGCTTACCCGGATGATGTGGGTCTGTGGTGCGAGAGTGGGTACTCCAAAGATCATGGCCGACGGTGTCGTGACGTTCAGGTCGGTCACTGCGACATCTGCATCGGTGGACCTTCCCAATGTTGACTGGGCGCGTGGGTCCACCGAGTGGCTGGAAGTCTGTGCGAGCAACGGCAGAACAAACAGCATGACGACAATGGCCGTTGCTCTCCTCAACCCTGCTACCTCCGATGTGATGGGGACTGTCTGCGGACTGAGATTCCGAATATTCCCATTGCTACCGCTCCCCTCCTCGCAGAGGAGACTTGCTATGATTATGAAACAACCGGCGGTAGCATCCGTTTTGACCTAAGCGTCGGGCCTGTTCGACCGATGTTATCAAAAGACAGCGCGCACGTTCGGTCGCGTGGCCATTGACCTATTGTCCGTCGTCATCATCGTCATCGTCCTCGCTGCTACCCTGCATGGCGTCTACAGGATAGCCCGTTCCGGGAAGCGTCGAATCATCCTGCCATCCACCCGAACCAATCTGCCGGAACACATCTCCGAAGGAGCTAGGGCAAGACGTCGCAGGAGCGGCTCGAGGAGGGACCGGTCTCTGGTTCCAACCACTACGGAGGCCCTCGGCGTAGGGTCATCCCTAGGTGAAGGGGTGCAGGAGGCTGAGGTCAGTAGCCGAGACGTCTCGGTTCTCGAGAAGCGGCTCGAAAGGGAGGGGGCGAAGAGGGGTGCAGTGCAAATCAGCCTAATGTGGAACAACTGGAACGATCTGGACCTCCATCTCATCACCCCCTCCGGGGAGCATATCTACCACGACAACAGGAAGTCGACTTGCGGGGGGGAATTGGACATTGACATGAACTTCAAGCCGACTTCCAAGACTCCCGTCGAGAACATAGTCTGGACTCGGACCCCGCCCGCGGGGGTTTACCGGATAGGCATTCGCCACTACAAGATCCACAAGCGTGGCCTGTTCGCATGGGCTCCACTGCTCTCTAGGCTGCACATGAAAAATGCAACCGACTTCACCGTAAGCGTCTCGATCGGAGAAAGCAAGCGATTCTACGAGGGAACGATAGAGAAGAGTAACGACCTGCAGTTCGTAGCGAAGTTTGCCATCGCTGAACTTGAGGAAGGTGACGAGGGGGGGGCTCCTCGAGAGGCTGCCATAGAGGAGGTTGAGGAGTTTTCCGAGGCCAAGGAAGTCGATGCCCTGCGGCGTAGGGTTGGTACCGTGCAGGACGGAGTTTCTGTCACTCTAAACTGGGATTCGTCCAGTGACTTAGGGCTGTCTGTGGTTTCTCCAGATGGAGATGTCATCTCGTTCTTCAGCCCAGATGGGTCGACAGGAGGCTCCTTCGACATCGACGGCTACAATCCGAACGAGGGCATGCAGGTGGTGTCATGGTCCAAGGACCCCCCAGTAGGAATCTATTCGGTCAAGGTCCAGCACTTCGAAGCAGAGGGCGAGGAAGGGGATACGGAGTTCACGGTCTCGATCAACAACCGTGGAGACGTGGGGGAGATTTCGGGTACCATTAGCAGCGACGGATCTCAGGTCGAAGCTGGAACCTTCGAAGTGAGTTGATTACCACTCTACTCCTTGGATGTCCAAGAACCTAGCCATCCAATTCAGTTTCTGGAGTTTTGTTTGCTCTTGGGTGGCCCCCGACCAACGTCCAACAAGATCGGTCCTCGTCCCTAGCACTGATATTCGGTCCGTTCTCACACCGAGCGCCCTGAGGAAACAGACTGCTCTGTCCCCATCGGTGAAGCCCCCGGGGTTGTGCATCCCATCAATGGCCTTGGGAACCTGATGCGTTAACACGAGGCTGGGTGGGTTCGCCATGGTCTCGGCGATGTCCAACAATGCACTCCAGTCTTGCTTGTTGTCACCATGGGCGTGGAGAATGAAAGGGACGGATCGCTTGACCGCCTGTTCTGTCCCATCCCCCCCATCGGCATCACTCACGACGCAGACTAGCCGTGACCACGCCTTCTCTGACAGCGAACCGGGTAACTCGGAGAGTACCCCAGAAGCACCGTCGGCGGCTACGAATAGAATCGGGCGTTCGAGAGTTGGGATCAATTCAATGGGCTCTATTGCGGAACCGAGAACTGCTATCTCAGAATTTCTGATAACCAGCCTTCGGAAGAGCCGTGCTAGGGCTACAAGGCGGTTGTGCCTAGCCCACATATCAATTTCCGATTCCTCGACTCGCGCGAGCAGGAGCTCGGCGCTATCCACGTCGTCCCCAAGGTCCCAATCGAAGAACTCGCGGACTTCGTCCTGTAGCTCAATCAATACTGGGTCAACGGGCGATAGGTCTGTTGGTCCTTCGCGGCTTGTCATGCTCCAGTGGAAGGGCTAGGTGAGTATTGAAGAACCCTCGCGGACTATTGTCACCCATGCCCATGCCCCTCGTCCTTCCGCGTATCGACGACGACGGGCTGCTCGCCCGTTACCCGTTTCTTCCTCAGGGCAGCGAGTTCATCAAGAGGGTGCTGGAGGAAAACGGAATTTCGATTGAGGAACTAATAGAGGCCCCGTGGCTCGAGGATGTAAGGGTCAGGGGTCGAATCAGATTAGTGGATTCGGTGCTTCAAGAGGACGGAATCGATGAGGCCTCAACCATTGATATATCGACCGAGATTGGGAGGATGACGGAAGCCCTCTCATTCCTCCACGCGATGCTAGTTGTTTGCGCCTCGTTCGATGAGAGGCTGCTCGCGAGGTGGATCGAGGGAGAGGCTAGCAGAGCCGACCGCCTTCTGGGAATCGATAGTGATAGTTTTCCCTTGATCTCTGGTTCGTACCTCTCCGGCATCAGAGCTGATGGTAATGGGGCTAGGGACGTGGAGTATTGGGTCCCACTAGCTGATTTCGTCGAATTGTGCCCGCGCATCTCGGGCAACTACTGGAGGCTGGTAAACAGGCCTGTGATTGATGGGTGGGTATGCTTGGATGCAGGGGCTGGGGAGTCGAGCAGAGAGAGGACTGCAAGGCTGATCAAGGAAAGAATTCGAGAGCATCTTCACCAAGGTTGCCTAGATAGAATGGAACGGATGGACGACGAGTTCGCGGCAAGGTTCGCTGAACCAGTTGAGCGCATCACGGGCCTCCTATCAGAACGCGTCGAGGCTGAGATGCCGATGACCGCTGCAATTCGTGAGGATTGGCCGCCATGCTTCGAATCGGCAGTCTCCGAGTTGAACCAAGGGGTCAATGTCAACCATGTAGGCCGGGTATTCCTAGCAGCATTCTCACGGGCCCTCGGGCTCCCGCGGGAACAGACTTGCAACTTCTTTGCCAATGCCCCTGACTATGATGCCGATACCACTACCTACCAGGTGAGTCAAATTTACGAACGCGGGTACACCCCCCACGGATGCCCGGCACTGAAGACGAATGCTAGATGTCCCGTTCAAGTGGGGGACGACCCGCTATGCGATCAAGAGTGGATGACGCATCCCCTGAAGTACATCAGGGCCAAGCAGAGGCGGCGATATCAAGATACGGCCACGCCCGAGGCTCCAGTAGACGAGGGGAAGGGGAGCAGTTCGGCCAATTCCTCATAAGTGGAAGGACCCCAAGTGCGAGCATACGGAGGGGACCATGGTTCGCACGCTCGTCCTGACAATCGATAGGGACAACGACCTCGGTGTCAAGGCTGGAATCAGGGGGCCAGTGGTAGGACGCAAATCCACGCTGACTGCCGCCTTGAGGCTGGGCATTGCTGATCCCGAGGAATCCGACACCAACGCGATACTGGGTGCGCTACACCACCACGACCGCCTAGTTGAGGGCGCAGAGGCCAATGACGAGGTCGAAATCGCCATCATCACCGGCGACGTGAGGGTCGGTCCGAGGAGCGACCGGGCAATCGCCAGCCAGCTGGACGAGGTCATTCAAGAATTCCAGCCCGACAGTGCACTTCTGGTTACGGATGGTGCAGACGACGAAGCGTCTCTGCCAATCATTACTTCGAGGATAAGGGTCGATACTGTAGAGAAGATAATCGTCAGGCAGTCTAAGGGTATAGAGGGGACATACTACTACATCATCAAGGCCGTGGAGGACCCTAGGTTCCGGGCTCGACTGCTGGTTCCGTTGGCCGTGTTCCTGATGATTCTAGGCCTTGGGCTTATCTTGCCAAATGGCATCATGCTCATCGGGGCGCTACCACTCATTATCGGAATCTGGCTCCTTGGAAAGGGGCTTGGGTGGGAACAGCAGATGGAACGCCTGATGATGGACATGAGGGAGAGCGCAACGGGGGGACTCTTCTCCTCATTGCTCTGGGGGCTCTCAATCGTTTCACTACTCCTCGCGGTGCTCCTCTCATACCAGAAAATGACTGGACCCGCCCCCGATGAGGGACTCCTGTGGCTAATCACCAAAACTCTCGATGATGTTCTCCCATGGATCCTGATCTCGCTGTTCTCGTTCGCACTCTCCCTAGGTGTCTTACGCTGGAAGGAAGGCACCTTCACTGGGCGGAGCGTGCTGCTCGTCGGTCTGAGTGGCGTGGTCTACACCTTCGCGGACGCGATACTCAAGGTTGCTCTCCAAGTCATCACCCAAGGTGACTACGTCCTCGTGGTCTCGCAGGTCTCGGAAGATTGGGGGCTCCCAATATTCTCTATCGTGCTCTACTATTTTCTTAGGACTGTGGTTCAATCATTCTCCGAAGATGATGACCTGGGTTCTGGAAACAGGTTCTGGGGAGTTTGAGAGACCCGGCTATTCTGTATGAGCGTTGGGAATATTGAAATTTCTCGGTAGTTATAGGTCGTCGCAGCATGGGAAACGCCGAAGCTGAAATCGTCTGGATGGGGTCGAGAGCGCGAGCCGAGGCTCTCTTGGCAGCCGTCACCCCTGACGACCCGGACGATTTCGAGGCGTCGTTGTCACTAGGTGAGGAAGGTGTCGAACTACGAATCACCGTGCCGTCTGGGAGCTTGAGAAGGACGCGGTCGACTGTGGATGACATTCTCGCCTGCCTTGCCGCTGCGGAGTCAGGCCTAGACGCAGTCGAGTGATGGTGCCGATTGCCTAACGGTGCTTCGCACCATTCAATACATGGCGTCGTCACGTAATCCCGTGAAAACCATCCCACATGACCGATCCTCCCTGCTCTGGTCGGGTGACTTGGAGACAGGGGGGCCCACTGACCTCTTCCTCAATTCAATCGACGGCTGGGTGGATGCGATGGTCGCAGATGAGCATGGGGGTGGGGACGGTCCCGAGGGAAAGGTCGGGGCGAAGGTTGTTTCTCGACAGACCGGGAGAATCTGCGGCAGACCAGTTGTCGAGCGCCTATTGGAACGTCACTTCCATGGATGCGAGGTCGAGTGGCATGTCAGCGAGGGGGGCGAAATATCCGAAGGCGACGTAATCCTCGAACTTAGGGGAAACTATGTCCAAGCCCTCCAAGCCGAGCGAATTCTACTGAACATCCTAGGCGGTCTTTCGGGAATAGCCACAAATGTGGCTCTTTGGTCGGAGGCCGCAGGAGAAATCGACGTTGCAGCCACCAGAAAGGCTGATTGGGGACTTCTTCACAAATGGGCCGTCCATGTCGGAGGTGGCCTCACACACAGATTGAGTAGAGGCGATGCGCTAATGATTAAGGAGAACGACATCGCTGCAATGAGATTGCATGGGGAAGGCGATGCAGAAGCGTTGAGGAGGGTTGTGATGTCAATGGACATGGACGAGCACTCAGATTTTACCGTGTTCGAAGTCCGAGAGGTCAATCAGGCGTTGGTGGTGGCCTCGGCTTGGGACCATGTACAGAAAATTAGGGGCGGAGCTGACAGGGTCGTCATACTGCTAGACAACATGGGGCCCGTGGGGGCTTGTCAGGTTAACGAGATGCTATCCGAAAGCGGTCTACGGCATCGGTGTGTGCTTGAGGGCTCTGGCGGAGTGGATTTGGACTCGTTGTCGGAATGGAACGAAAGCGGCGTCGACATCGTCTCTTCGAGCGCCCTCAATAGGGGGGTCGTACCCCTCGATCTCTCAATGCTCTTTGAGGGGGGATCTTGAATGGCAGAAATACCGGAGAGCCACCCTCGTAGGGATTCCCTATTGGCTAGGCAGAAGCTGGTCGATGCCGCAGCAAAAGGTCTGCTAGCCGAGTCGGCAATGATAGCCCAAGGCCGTGGTGAGGCTTACGACTACCTTCTAGGTGAGCAAACGTCTGAGTCCGCTCTCCTCGCCATACGGGAGGTGGCGGCTCGGCTTCGTGCGGCTGTGCGACCCGTAATCTCAGTCAATGGTAACACTGTGGTGCTCGCAGGTGAGAGTCTGATTCGCGTGGCCGCCGCAATCAGGTGTCCCATAGAAGTAAATCTGTACTATCGCAGTCCGGAGAGAATCGAGGGTCTGCTATCACTCCTTTCAGAGCAGCGAGAGGGGCTAAAGGGCGAAGGAGCTCCCAAAGGGTTCTCGGGAAACTGGTCAAACGCGGTTGGTTCAGTACGGCTGATGGGCGCGGAAGGGGATGGTCGGATAGAGGGATTGGGGGGGCCTCGCTCCATTTGCAGCGCAGAGGGCATTGAGAGCGCGGACACGGTTCTCGTTCCGCTTGAGGACGGTGATCGTTGCGAGGCCCTGATCGCCCTTGGCAAGGAGGTCCTGGTAATCGATCTGAACCCACTCTCTAGGACCTCAATGATGGCATCGGTGACTGTTGTAGATGAGGTAGCTAGGGCTTCTGAGGCTCTGGTGGGAGAGGTCATCGCTTGCCAGAGAGGACCTTCACAGTGGGACAACCAACAAGTGCTTCGTGACGCTCTAGATACCATGGCAGGTGCTCTTGAGCGCATCTAGGCATTCTGTTTCTTGAGCAAATCTGCACAACGTAGGGCTATAGCCTCACCGACTTCAGAGGTCGATGCTTTTCCGCCGAGGTCGTACGTAACGGGACCACCTGACACGAGGTGCTCTGAGATTGCTCGTTCTAACACGTCCGAGCAAATTGTCGCGTCAGAATCGTCGTGACGCGAGCCGAGGGTGTCGAACATCAACTGAACAGAGGAGATTGCAGCAATGGGGTTGACCTTGTTCTGGCCTGCATACTTTGGTGAAGAACCGTGTACCGGTTCGAACAGCATGTGTTGATCGCCGATATTGGCACTGGCTGCCATTCCCATACCACCTTGCAAGACTGAAGCAAGATCAGTGGCGATGTCACCGAACATGTTAGGGAGTACGACGACGTCCAAGTCCTCTGGATTTCGGACCAGCCACATCGTGAACGCGTCGATGTAGGCCTCGTTGGATTCGATACCTCCGTGCTCTCCCGCGACCTCCCTGAAGACTTCCCTGAAAAGGCGGCACCCCCTTGTGACGTTGCTCTTGTCAACGCACGTCACCTTCTGGGGAATCCCCATGCGGGATTCACGGTGATTTGCGAGATTGAAGGCGAACCTAATGACTCGCTCGCTGCCCTTACGAGAAATAGGCCTAACGTCCCATGCGACGTGCCCATTCAGCCCGGGGAAATGATCGATGACGATAGGTTCGTCCTTCTCTCCACCCTGAGCAGCTCGGGCGGATCGGCGGAGCAGGGCGTGATAGAGTCCTTCGGTGTTCTCCCTGACTAGAACCATGTCAACTAGATCTGGGTCCCATACGTCTTTGTGCATTCCGTGCACCTTGTGATGGACCCCCGGGAACAACTTGACTGGTCTCACGTTGGCGTATAGGTTGAGGGCGGATCTCAAGCCGAGGAGGACTTGTCCCCCTGCTACATCGCCATTGGGCAGTTTGGCGCCTGGCCAGCCCACGGCACCGACTATAATGGCGTCAGAATTGTCTCGACAGTGCTCGAACGAGCCGTCGGGCCACTCCTCCCCTGTATCCAGATAGTGTTGGCCGCCGCAGGGTATCTCGGTTATGTCGAACGAGAGTGGGCCGAACTGCTCGAATACGGCTATGACTCGTTTGGCCTCGGAAATTACCTCTCGACCCGTACCGTCGCCGGGCAAGATGGTCAAGCGGTAGGGCGTCATCGGTAGGGGCACCTGCTTTTCATTCATCAATTCAACCCATGAGTCATCAGGTATTGGCTGTGGGATAATTCATAGACGGTCAAGTGGCACGGCCCAGCACATGGACCGTGTTCCTGAGGACGGAAAGAAGGAGCCAAGAATTGACGTCAGGACTCTTCCAGATTCCGTTGCGCGATTGTGGGAGACGATGTTGCGACTCGATCCTCAATGGGATCTGTCCAAGTGGCTGGACGAGAGGGCGACGGAAGAGCTTGAATTGGTCGAGGTCCACCTCGGTAGGGAACGTCTCAGACTTGAACAACGACTTCACAGAATAGAGACGTTAGTGAGGAAGCTGAAGAGGAAGCGGGAGGCCGCGCAGGGGACTTCATGGACAGATCCCCATCAAAGGAACCTGTTCGATGTCTACGAGCCGGCAACCCAAGTCAAGAGTATGGGGGGCCAGCAGCCTGAAGAGGTCGTCCCCCTCGTTGATTTTGGTGCACTAGGAACCGAAGATGACCCCCTACTCACCATCGTCTCAGAGCACATCATGAGTATTATTGAAGAAGCTGGCGCAGCCAAAACCGAAATCCATTTTGATGAGATCAGTAATGCTCTGGAACCATTGGGCATTAGGGTGGACGAGATCGATGAGGCTTTGGCCTGGCTGCTGCAGAGGAGAATGGTCATCGAGTTGGGCCAAGATGTCTTCGGGATAGATGGCTAACCCGCAGCCAATACTCCCATACAACCCTTGAAAGAAGATGCGGCTTTGGGCGGTATGCGTATCATGACGAGTGAGACTTCCGGATGGTATGCAAGGCTCGACCATGAGTGCTCTAGCAGGATTCAACAAATCGAAATATGGCTAGATGCTTGGCTACTGGCCACCAAGCAGGGCCAACCAATTGCCGCAACGCTTCCTAGGGGCTGGCCCACGTTACCAGCGGGGTTGCTGAGCGATCCTGGTTCCGTCCTTGACCATCTCCTCGCAAGGCACGAAGCGGAGAGCGATGGGCGTTCGCCTCGTGGTGTCTATGCCACACCAGGGAAGTTCGTAGATGCCATACTATGCGACGAGTTGCACCATGGCAGAAACCGAAAGAAGGAGCCTCCAGCTACACTCTCACTAACTGCACTGCCGCCGAGTTTCAGAGTCTTCGCTGAACAGTTCAATGAGAACATCAGAGGGCAATCATCGGAAGATGACGATAGTCACGAATCGGACGAGTCGCGCACCCTGTCCGGAATTCCCCTTCCCTTCGCTGACCCCTCTGTGGGGGCGGGTCTATTCGCTGATCGCATCCTCAGGATGCACGCGGACAGATGCGGTGGCATGGATGTTCAGCAGCGAAAAGAGGACACGCTCAGGCTTCTGGAAGGATTCCAACTGGTGGATACCTCAGATATCGCAGTGGAGAGCGCTCGGAAGAGGCTCCTGATTGTTCTAGCGCGCCTGAGACTTGTGGATCTCGAAGGAGAGGGGGACGAGTCACTCATAGGTAAGTCAGAGGCCAATCTCATTATCGAGAGCAACGTTCGGTGCGGTGATCCCCTGCGGGGCGAGTGGCCGTGGAACGAAAAACCCAGACTGCTAGTTTCAAGACCTCCCTGGCTTAGAATCAAAGACAGGTTTCGAGGCCACCCCGAAGGTAGTCGGTTGCGCAAACAACTATCCAAAGAACTGCGCCAAATCAAGGGTCCTGACGGAAGCGCTCGGTTCTCGGCAATCAAGGGTAATGTCAACCTGTACAGACTATACATTGAGCGCTCCCTTCAGCTTAGCCAAGAGGGCGGGCGGGTCAGGATGGTCGTCCCTGAGTCTGTCCTTCGTGAGAAAAGTAGCGCCCCACTGAGGAAACTGATAGTCTCGCAGAACGAGTGGGATAGCGTTTGGTCATTCCCCGAAGACCATCAACTCCCATTTGGTGGGGCCCAAGGCGTTTCCGTGCTTGGTATCACCGTCGCCGGTACTACGGAGGTCCTCACGAGTTTTGGTCCACTTCAATCAAGAGACATCTCCGCTCGCAAGGGCCTCAACAATAAGTCCCCCTTCCTCGAGCTGGAGCGTGGTCCGTGGTCAATCTGGACCGATACCTCTTGGGCGGTGCCAAAAATGCCTAGGTCCGCGCACGAACGAAGCAAGACGCTGAAAGCTATCGGTACCTTGGCAGACAAACCCCGCCTTGTCGAAGAGGGTACGTGGCTGAACCCCAGTGGTAAGGCCATACGCGTGAGGGTCGGGGAGGTTGATCGTGGAAATTGGTCAGACTACATATCCTACTGGGATGCCGATTCAGGCGGGTCTCCTTTCATCCGCGGAACGCACATCGAACTGGATGGAGACGTGGTGAGGCTTCGGCATCCCGCTCTCGACCCGAGTGTTCCAGAGGGTGTCCAGTGGAAGCAGGCGATGTGGAATGGGCCCTCCAACATGCGAGGGCCGCCGAGAATCGCCTGCCAGGCGATAATCAACCCCCAATTGAAAAGACGGCTTCTATGGGCAGTCATACCATCCGGATGCGTACTCGGGAACTCTGTGAGTTTCCTTGACCTGCCAAGCCAAGTCGTCGAAAGGCTGGTTGTTGAGTTTGGGAACCTTGAGGAAGGTTTGACCGTGCTCGCATCACATCTCAACTCTGAGGAGTTGGATCTCTGGTCCAAGGCATGGGCGGCTAACAACAACGTCAACAACTACGAAATTGAGACGCTGCCCTTTCCGCCGCTTGAAAGTGCTGCGCCAATTTCGCTATTAGGAAACAATAATGAAATCTGATTTACTCACTTCGGATTTACTTTTCCTCCTTCCGGAAATAAATGCCCTTCTAATCCAAATGAATTAATATCGGTGCTTCACATACGCTAGGCGTTCCTGTCGCGGGAGTGAGCATTCAGAGGAGAACATAATGGGTATCAATCCGAAAATCGGCATCACAGGACTGCCTAGATCTGGTAAGTCGGCGGTTCTGCAGAAAGTTATCGATATGCTATCCGAGGAAGGAAGTGGATTACGTCGAATGCGTGGTCCGATGCCCCCTGAGCACATCATCGGGGGAATGAGATGCGAGGCCGTCATAGAAGACGGAGAGAGGGTCGGGTTCGCTTGCGTCAACATCCTAACAGGTGAGAAAGGCGTGATGGCCCACAGGGGAATCGACTCCAGAAACAGGATTCTCGGCTACGGAATCGACCCTAGTGAAATCGACAGGGTCGGTGTTCCGGCCATTCTCGACAGTATTGGTAATTGTGAATTCATGGTAATTGACGAGGTGGGTAAGTTCACTGTGGAGAGCGAGGGCTTCGTGAACGCGGTTAGGATGGCACTGGAAAACGACCATCCGACCTTGCTGACACTGCACAAGAAGAGTCGTCACCCCCTTCTGCAGGACATCAGAAGGAGGGACGATGCCAGAATTCTCGAAGTTACCCCAGTAAACAGGTCCCTCCTTCCGTACAAAATCTACAAACTGATTCAAGAGTTGGGATGACGCCCTGCTCGGTCAACTTGATGCGAGAGATACCCGGCAGGGGACCGTGGAATCCTCAGGCGAACGACTCAGGAGATTGTTGATTGGCATCTCCCTCTCCCTATTCCTGATTACCGCACTGGCGATGCTAGACGGTCGACTATTTCCCTCTGGAATCGAAGGTGAAGCGATTACAGAGAGTCCATTGGCAGTGATCGTGGCCGTACTCGCTATTGTCACTGCTGCATTTGCGCTGCTGCTGAACGTCGCGAAGGATTGGCCACACGACTCATTACCGATTGACAAGTGGTTCAGCAGAGAGAAAGAGGGTGCCATGCGCCTGCGCCTCGAAGAGGAGATGGAGGATGCGAGTATAGCGAACTTAGGTTCGAGTTGGGCTAGGATGGAGATGAAGCACCTTGAGTCGAAGCACAGTGAAGAGGAGTAGGGAGCGAAACCTTGACCCACGTTCAGCGCTCGCCACAAGGCGGAGTGGGGGCATGAGCGAGATACCAAAGGAGCTCAGATACACCAAGGAGCATGAGTGGATTAGGAGGGACGGAGGTGACATGGTAATCGGAATCACCGACTTTGCTCAAGATGGCCTATCTGCAGTGGTGTGGGTAGAGCTCCCAGAAGTCGGAACTGAGGTCTCGGCAATGAAGGCGTTCGCAAGCGTGGAGTCGGTTAAGTCAGTTAGCGAAATCTACGCTCCGGTGTCTGGGAAGGTAGTTGCTGTGAACGATAGCCTAGAAGACGCTCCCGAGAAGATTAACGAAGACCCATATGGAGAGGGCTGGATTTGCAGGATGACTGTGTCCCTTGCCTCCGAATTCGAGAATCTCCTAGATGCAGCAGGATACGCTGCATTGATCGGAGAGTGACCATGCAAGGGTCGGACAAGCTTCACATCTACGTGGATGGCTCCTGTTCGGAGAATCGCAACGTCACCGCGACTACAAAGGCGGGGTGGGGCTTCTGCGTCATAGAAGGAGACAGTGGCACCGGCAATGGGAAGGGCAATCTGCTCGCCGAGATGCATGGGGAGGTTGTCACCGATTCTGAAGCGGAGGGTCACCTCGGAGCGGAGGTCGGATCGAACAACACTGCCGAGCTCTCTGCTATTGCTCATGCATTGAGGTGGTTGCTTACACAGGTAGGAGTGGTCGCCGCAACAATACGCAGTGATTCGGATTACGCGCTCAAAATCTCGTCTGGAGTCTGGAAGGCGAAGGCAAACCGTGAGCTCGCCAAGAGGGTTCAGAGCCTATGGCATGAGACATCGCTGCACCTGGAGTTGCGTGGGGAGCACGTTGCCGCGCACAGGGGTCATCGCTGGAACGAGAGAGCAGATCACCTGGCCTTCCGTGCGATGCAGAGGGAGATTCCTTTGCCGCTCCAGTTCTGGAAGCCGGGTATGAGGTAGGGTCAATCCTCTTTGAGGGGGCCTATGCTGAGCATGACGTATGCCGACTGGAGAGCAATTAGCAGCCCGGCCAGAGTCAGTAGTAGACCAGTTGGTTCGGGGAGGTGGGGCTGCAACGGGCTGCCGGCGGCCCAAGCAAGAGCGAGCACAAGGGCAGCTACGACCATCTCGATCTTTGCCGACCTTGCAGGGTCCTCCCACAGGTCCAGCCAAGGAATCAATCCCTTGCGCTTGAAGGTCGCCCGATACCATGCGACGTATGCAAGCGACATTCCCAGCAGTCCGATGGCACCTCTGGAGAAACCGGTGTCGTCCCATGGCCCCTTAGGCGATAGTCCCCCGACTAGGGCATCGAGAATCAGTATCGCGGCAATCGCTGCATGGTATCTCCACTCAGGCTCGCTCTCCTCTCCCACGAATTGACGAGGGGGGGATGGGGCTTCAACACGCCGCAGGCATGATGGCTTCCAACCCTCCCGAGAGGTCCGAGGGGTCGCTATGAATCACGCTGTGGGGTTCACGGACATTGAGAGTGCAGCACTGAGGCTGGAGGGAGTCGTCTTTAGGACCCCAGTTGCTAGTTCATCCGAAATCGATGGGCTCGCAGGTCGCGAGGTGCTCATGAAATGCGAGAACCTGCAGCATGTGGGTGCGTTCAAGTTCCGAGGAGCAAGCAATGCCGTAGAGCTCCTAGGAAAGGAAGCTGAAAAGGGCATCTGCACCCATAGCAGTGGCAACCACGCTCAAGCCGTCGCCTTAGCAGCAAAGCGCAGAGGCGTGCCGGCATACATCGTGATGCCGGACACCGCACCGAAAATCAAGGTGCAGGGAGTGGTCAGCCACGATGCAGAAATAATCTTCTGCGAACCTACTCTTGAAGCAAGAATCACCACGACCGAAGCCGTATTGGAAAGGACCGGGGCGGTATTTATTCATCCGTTCGACAATCCACATGTAATTGCAGGGCAAGGGACCGCAGCCTTCGAGTTGCTCCAAGAGGTTGGGGGGCTGGATGCAGTGATGGCACCGATAGGTGGTGGTGGTCTCCTCTCCGGCACTTCCATCGCCACCCGAAAGCTTGCTCCCAATGCAATGATATTCGGCGCTGAACCTTCTGGTGCCGATGATGCCGCGCGCTCGCTAGCTGCGGGTGAGCTCATTCCACAGACGAGCCCTGACACCATTTGCGACGGTCTTCTTACTAGCTTGGGCGAGTTGACTTGGCCGATTCTGAGAGACCATCTCGAGGGTATCATTACTGTAAGCGACGACGAGGTTCTCCAAGCCATGAAGCTACTGTACAGTCACTTAGGGATGGTGATAGAACCCAGCGGTGCGACGTGTCTCGCTGCCGTGCTAAAGCCAGAGTTCAAGGAGCGCGAAGGTATCGACAAGATTGGAATCATACTATCCGGAGGAAACGTTGACCCGGAGGGAATTCCCCTCTAGCGTTCCCGCAGGAGGAGTCGACTGGAGCACGGGCCGGGATTTGCACCCGGGTCCATGGATCTGCAGTCCATTGCATAGCTGCTCTGCCACCCGTGCGGCATCCAACCGACCCGCCCCACTCTCTTGAAGACTCTCCGGCACCCCTGCATACCTTCATTGGGGATCTGTGGTCTGTGTGCAACGTGCCCCGAGTATCCTCTCGCTACGATGGTCTGGGAGTAGGGTTTGCGCCATACCTCCAACCACCTAGTCCTGATGTTGTGAGATGGACTGTCGGCGAGCCGGGTTTCAACACGCCACCCGAGATTATCGAAGCGGCGGTCAGGGGACTGCAGGAGGGTCGCACGAAGTACACGCGTGGGCCGGGAACGATGGAACTCTGCCAATCGGTGGCAGAGTACCTTCAACGACACCACGACATCGAGTCGTCTGCCGAGGACATCGTCGTGACACCCGGTGCGAAGCAAGCAATCCTCTACTCCTTCCTGATTACCACCATTCCGGGTGACGAGGCCATCCTCCTTGCCCCATCATGGGCGTCTTACGAACCCATGCTCGAATTCATTGGTGCTGTTCCTGTTCACGTACCCGTCAACAATGATGACTTCCATCCAGACATCGATGCCATTCGTGCCGCTGTTACTGACAAGACTAGGATGATTCTGATTAACTCTCCCTGCAACCCTACCGGAGCTGTGTTCACCCCAGAGGAAATCCGGTCGATCCTCGACATAGCCATCGAACACGACTTGTGGATTGTCTCAGACGAAATTTATGCTCGTATGGTCTGGGTAGACTGGCCTCATGTCTCTCCGGCGACCCTTCCCGGGGGCAAGGAACGCACCATCGTCATCAATGGCTGGTCCAAGTCATGGGCAATGACTGGAATGAGACTTGGCTTCCTCACTGGTCCACCCGAGGTTGTCAGGGCTGCTGTCAAGAGCCAAGCGAACTCTGCCTCACATGTCCCGACCTTCATGATGGAGGCTGCTAGGGTGGCACTAGAGTGTGAGGACGCTGTGGAGGCATTCAATCGGGATTACCTGAAGCGTCGCGAGATCATGCGTGAAGGGCTATCTTCACTCCCCGGATTGAGGGTCCCCGAGCCCGAGGGTGCATTCTACGTCTTCGCCGACGTCACTGGAACGGGGATGAGTGCCGTCGAGTTCGCTGATGGGGCCCTCGAGGCCGGGGTTCAGTTGATTCCAGCATCACTAATCACAGGGGGAGAGGGTTTCGTCCGGATTTCTTACGCTACCGACGAAGAAGCGATACACGAGGGATTGCGGCGCCTTAGAGCCTGGTTAATCGAAGAGTGACTTTGAAATCAGTGCAATGGGACAGTCCCCGTATGAGTGGGACCGAATCACTGGGCGCACACGTCCTCCTAGACTACGTCGGCTACTCGCCTCCTGTCGTAGATGACGGTGCTTGGGCGCTTCAAGTCTTGAGAGAGAGCGTGCATGAGGCTGAGGTTAGGGAGGTTCACTCTCACGTCGAGTCTTTCGACGGAGGAATTAGTCCGCCCGGCTTCGCCGCGATTGTACTGATTGACGAGAGTCATGTCAGCGCGCACTGTTACTCTGAACGAGGACTACTGGCAATTGACGTTTTCACCTGCGGTGGGGACAACCCGGAGACCATCGCTGATTCTATCCACGCATCTATTAGCACCGTAATACCGGGACTCAGGCTGATAAATCGTAAACGTGTTGAGCGCTTCTTGGAGGGGTGAAAGATTGGGTGTAAGGGAATTCGTCGAGGGTCACTACAAACACTTCAACGCGGGGGAGCTCGCTCGTTGCGCGGAGTCATTGCATGGGTTCCTCAATCAAGGCGGTCGCCTGATGATTACTCTGGCCGGCGCCATGTCGACCGCTGAAATCGGACGCAGCTTAGGTCCAGCAATCCGGGAACACAAGGTCCACGCTATCTGCTGCACGGGAGCCAATCTAGAGGAGGATCTGTTCAGCCTGATTGCTCGCTCATCATACGAAGCCTTGCCCGAGTGGAGGGAAATGAACGCTAATGACGACGCCGCACTTAGGGATAGAGGCATGAACAGAGTAACCGATGTGGCTATTCCAGAAGAGGTAATCAATACCATCGAGAAGCCTTTGATGGAACTCTGGGAGGGGGCTGAAGCGGTTGGGGACAGACGATTCCCTCATGAATACCTCTACGATTTGTTGCTGCATGGTGACATGGAGTTTGGCTCAAATCACAATTTCTCGTGGCTGATGGCGGCCGCGGACGCCAACCTTCCCATCTTTACTCCAGGTTGGGAGGACTCCACCTTGGGTAGCCTGCTGGCTGCCCGTGTTCTAGACTGCTCGCTCAAAGGCCCTGACATTGTCAAAAGCGGGCTGCAAGCGATGCAAGCACTGGCCGACTGGTACCGTGAGGATGACTCTCCAACGGGCATTCTCCAGGTTGGTGGGGGAATCGCCGGTGACTTTGCCATCTCAGTTGTTCCGATGCTTAGGAATGATGCGAAAGTAGACGTGCCGTTGTGGTCGTGGTTTGCTCAAATCAGCGAGTCTCGTCCTTCCTACGGAGGATACTCGGGCGCTCCCCCGAACGAGAAGATTAGTTGGGGCAAGTTGGATGTCGGCACACCGCGCTTCGTAATAGAGTCGGATGCGACTATCGTCCTTCCGCTACTGCTCTCTGCACTAGAATAGGTCGGTGTAGATATCAATCTGCTCGGCAATGCGAAGTAGCTGGTTGTACTTGGCTGTCCTATCGCTCCTAGCCGGTGCCCCAGTCTTGATTTGGCCTGCATCGGTTCCCACTGCTAAATCCGCTATTACATCGTCAGAGGTCTCGCCTGAGCGGTGACTGATGACGGTCCCGAAGCCGGCGTCTCTCGCCATGCGGATGACCTCGATCGTCTCGGTCACAGTGCCTATCTGGTTGAGTTTGACGAGGATTGCATTGGTCGCGCCCGAGTCGATTCCCCTCAGTAGGCGGTCGGGGTTGGTGACATACAGGTCATCCCCCACAATCTGCACACGTCGGCCCTCACGCTCAGTGAACTCGATCCAAGACTCCCAGTCGTCCTCACCGAATGGATCCTCGATCGATACTATGGGGTACGAGTCAAGCCACTCTGAGTATAAATCTCCCAACTCTGTGCCGGAGAGGACTTGCCCGTCCATGTGGTATCCGTCTCCTTGGCAGAACTCTTGGGCCGCTACGTCTAGAGCTATAGAGATCTGAGCTCCGGGGGCATAGCCAGCGCGTTCTATGGCGTCGAGTACGTATCGAAGGCCGTCCTCGTTACGCGGGAGGTTGGGTGCGAAGCCTCCCTCGTCGCCGACACCGCCCAGCAGACCCTCCTCCATTAGAACCGCCTTCAGAGCGTGGTAGGTCTCCACGCCAGAGCGCAGAGCCTCTGGAAAGTTGTCGAACCCGTGAGGCACGACCATGAACTCTTGGACATCGACGTTAGAGGTCGCATGGGCGCCACCGTTGAGGATATTCATTTGAGGTACCGGCAGGCTGCTGGGGCCGCTACCCGCAATGTGATGCCACAAGGAACCTTCGGCTGCTGCCCTCAGGCATGCCATAGAGGCCCCTAAGATCGCGTTGGCGCCGAGACGCGCTTTGTTGGCAGTGCCATCAAGTTCAATCAGTGCGGTGTCTATTGCTCTTTGATCGGCCACGTCCATGCCAACTAGGGCATCGCGGATTTCACCGTTGACTTGGGATACAGCCCCATCGACTCCCCTTCCAGCCCAAACAGTGCCACCATCTCTCAGTTCCACGGCCTCGTGGGTGCCAATGCTGGCACCGGAGGGAACCGCTGCGCGGCCACGCAGTAACCCACCCACACAGCAATCGACCTCTATAGTCGGGTTGCCACGCGAGTCCAGAATCATCCGTGCGGAGAGGTCGCTGACAGCGCCACTCATTGATGCGGCGACCGGTCCGGGGCTTCTCAAGGTAGCGCAATGCGGCACTATGTGTTCAGCCAACTCAGCCAGCGGGCTACCCTGCTCTGGGCTTCGGGTACCTCTAGCTCGGATCTGCAGCAGCACTCCCAGCATAGTTGCTCCTCAATGGGTGAGATGGAGAACAGTTCCGCGCGTAAGAGAACCCCATCCGCTTCCTGGCACTTCGCACGGTTGTCATCGACGAAACAGTGGAGGAGGTGTTTGGGGTAGTGATGGATCCTGCCCGATTCTGGGCAGCAGAGCATCGCGCTTCGCTGGAGGAAAATTAGGGAGGCCCCGGAGTCGGGGTCCAATTCATGGCCCATGATTCTAGATCCGTTCAGCAGGGAGGCGACATCGACGTTGTACCACTGTGAGTACGAGTGGGGGATGTCGAGTCCGGAAACATCATCCAAGTACTCTTGAATCCGGAGGTGGGATATCGCCTCTTCCTGACTCATGCCCGGCCAATTAAGGCCATCCCATTTGAATACAACCAGCGAAAGCGGAGAAAGGGCTTGGTTGAAAAGTGGAAAGGTTCGGTCAAGGTTATTCTATAATATTACAGGAAACATAGATAAATTAACCGTTTTTCGGCGGAAATCATGATGAGTGTAGACACGTTAGATAGGGCAATTCTATCGGTGCTTAGGGACTCTGCAAGGGCGGCCTATGTTGATATCGCCAAGAAAGTCGGTGTCACGGAAAGGACCGTTAGAACTCGAATGCGCCGTATGGAGGGGGATGGCGTCATCCGCGGCTACACTGTGCGAGAAGCTGGGATTGGGCTTACTGCGCTCATTCGCTTGAAGGTGGGGCCGGGCACAGAGATTGGGACCCTCGCTGGGGAGTTCGCCGGCTGGTCTGGCGTCGAATGCGTTTTCGAGATTAGTGGTGATGCGGACCTAGTGGCTGTCGTACATGTTGATGACACAGTAGCACTTCGGGACATGCTTGACAAGATGTGGCTGGCGGCTCCAGGCGACATCAGTTCGACGCAGACCGAACTAGTCCTCGAGCAGTACTAATCTATGGTGTGAGCCCGCGCGAGCACCTACATCTTCCACTTGACCGAGCATCCGATGCTATCTGTCCGAGGGACCGTAACCCCGACTCCGGACAGCATCTCGTCAATTGCATCAGCGAGCTCCGAAGTCGTTGCATGGGAGGGGTCTCTCGGAGAATCGTCCATCCTACCGCGATATGATACAAGGCCGGTCGAGTCCATGAGGTAGAACTCGGGGGTCCTCTCAGCACCGTATGCGACCGCTACTTCTTGCGAAGCGTCATGTAGGTAGGAATATGTCATGCCCTTTTCAGCGCGCTTAATCATGTGTTCCCAGGAGTCAGATTCGTAATCCACTGGATCGTTAGCATTGATTCCGGCGAACCCTAGCCCACCCTGTCTCGCCCGCTCTGCAATGGCTTCGATTCGTGGTTCGGAGCCTACGACATAGGGACAGTGGTTGCAGGTGAAGACGATGACTACGCCCTTCTCGCCCATCACATCCGATAGGGCCATGCTCCCGCCGCCGACATTGGAATTGGCGTTCGGAAGCTCAAAGTCTGGTGCGTAATCGCCTGGTTCAACGTCTAATCGCATAGCCATGCCATTGGGACGGTGTGAGCGTTGTTCAATCCTTTGGAGGGGGGGCGTTCCTTGCTGCCGTCAGGTCACGGCACTCTGCTAGCCGTCGCCGAGCCAATCGGTGCTGGGGCTCGATGTCTAGGACCTGCCTCCACGCAGCGACCGCCTTGTCAAAATCCTCGCCCTCGTGCAGTATCGCGGCAATCCTCAGTCTGGCATCGATATGATGGGTATCGGTTCTAGCCGCCCCCTCGAAGTCTGACATTGCCTCATCAACGCGTTCGAAATCAAGGTACAGGAGGCCGCGCTGGTACCAAGCTTCTGAGAGGTTAGGATCGATACCGATCGCTTTGTTCAGAGGGCGTTCTGCCTGCTCGGACTTGCCTGCGGCAATCATGCACGTCCCTAGATGCACAAGGGCCATGGTGTGCTCCGAGTTTCGCTTGAGGAGATTTCTGAGTTCGGTTTCCGCCTCGGACCAGTCACCGTGGTTCATCAAAATCTCGGAACGCCTCAATCGTGCCAGCTCGTGTTCAGGACGGGCGTTCACCAAGTGGTCCGCGTCATCGAGCGCCTGAGCGAGATCCTCGCAAAGTAGTGCGGCCGAACAGCGGTTCAGCCTAGCGCGAACGTGATCTGGGTCGATTTCCAAGGTGCTGGAGAAGAAATTCCGTGCCTCTTCGAGGCGACCTAGTCTAGCAGCGATGATACCGCGGATGAAAGGCACAGTAGGGTTGTTCTTGAGATGCGTTGTCGCTTCGATAGCAAGGGCGTTGGCCTGTTCCAAATTATTGGCATCGAGAGAAAGCTGGGCCTCTTCGAGAGGAATCGAAGGATGTTCTGGGATAAGCCTGCGGGCGCGCACTAGTGCGACCTCCGCCTCATTGTAGGTACCTTGGTATCTGAGGGCCCGAGCTCGACCGAGCCAGGCGAGCCCCGATTCGCGATCGTGCTCTATCGCTTTGTCAAAGGCAACAAGAGCGTCAACCAGAAGCATCTGCTCGTGCTTCCCAGTGTTGTCCCTGTGCTCGTCGGCATCGACTAGATGCAGTCTACCCCTCATGATGTGTAGAGGTGCGCTGTCCCAAGACTCGTCGGGAGCCTCGTCGAGGACTCTGCAAGAGGTGTCATTAGAGCCGTTTCTCAACCACAGTAGACTGAGTTTGCCTCGAACTTCAGGGTCAGATGGCGTTTTCTCTAAGTGTTCCTCTAGGACTTGGATAGCGGCGTCTGTCCTACCGTCGTTCTCTAGAATCTCTGACTCCAGCATCACCGTATACTCGCCGAGCGCACTTGCCCGACGAATGCTTTTCAGAGCGGCTTTGGTATTTCCCTCACCCGCTGCTAGCAGGCGTGCCTTCAGGAGCCAGGCTGGGCCTTTCTTAGCATCGATTTCCAAGGCTGACTCAATAGATTCGAGGGCGACGCGGACCTCTCCTAGGAGAAGCTGTTTGGCTGCGCGTTCCACAAGATCGGAGGCGTTCTCTGATTGCAAAAGTCCGGGCTTGACGCCTTGGTGGGCGTCCCGGGCTCGCTTTGCGATGTCGGTGAGCTCCAATGCCTCTTCGGAAAATAGGGAGTCGATTCCCAAGGCCTCGAGTCGTTTGCGGTTCCTAATCACTCTCGATGGGTCCGAGCCTTCCAGCAAGAGCGCCTGCTCCTTGAGAATCCCCACATCGTCAGGAGCGATGGAAAGAATCCTCTCGAGGCTTCTGTCGAGTGCTTCCAAATCTCCCTTCTGACGTTGGATTTCCGAGAGGGACCGCAGGGCAGACTCGTCCTCGGGGTCGAGTTCGTTGGCTCTGTGAAAACAGTCTGCGGCCCAGTCGGTCCTGTCAATTGCGTGAAACAACTCGCCTAGCCTCCTGTGCTCACCAGCGGTGAGTTCAATGTCCTCTGCCTTCATCTCGGCCTCGCTTAGCATGGCGGCAAGCCTTCCCGAGAGAGGGTGAAGGCCGGGAATAGTGGATTCATTGTCATCGGGGCTCCTCTCCGGATGATGTTCTAGCACGGCCTTGGCAGCATGGCTGGCGATTGCGCAAGACTCGCTGTTACTGATAGGGATGCCTTGATTGAAGAGGAGGTCCTCAGCAGATTCCAGAGAACGGTGGACTCCAAGCAGACCATGGACTTGGGGAGTACCAGAGAGAACCGTATCAACTCCTCTGGAGAGGAGATCCAACCTTTGTGAGGTCTCGTTCAAGTTTCCTTCCACTGATACCAGCTTGTCTCTCATCCTCTCCCTCTGCCTCAGTACCGACTTGTGCTTTAGCCAGAGGGCGAACAAAGCCACGCCCAACACCCCATAAATTGTGAGAATAGCCATCGTTGTGCCTTGCATCGGCTCCAGCGGGCATGAGAGACTTTTGATGGCTTCTGCTAACACCCATCGGGAGAGGCCGATTATTGGCAGGGCTATGCCCTGCCAGCAAACAGGGGGTTACGTCACTCAATTAAGGTCGCTTGCGGAGTATGCCTGAACTCCAAGTTTCAGAGACTCTGGTCCAACGGTTTTGCCGACGACATTCGCGATGCCGGCGCCAGCGGCCAACTCGAATATCCTATTCGAGACCTTGCCTGAGAACACAATGCCTTGAGCGCCATCGGAGTTGTTGAGTGCCTCTTCGAGGTTCTTTGGGCTAATGGGGTCCGAGCCCGAGCCATCATCGAGGACGATGACGGCTTGGTTTCGCTTGAGTCCATCGAGGAAT
>JAYZLU010000044.1:0-3562 GCA_036153975.1 Thermoplasmatota archaeon
GCATCTGGGTCGAGGACATCGCCTTCGACGGCGGCGTTCCGGTGGCTGAGATGGCAGCTGACGATTCTGCGGCATCCCAGTCAGGCAGCGAGGCGCCCAGTTCGCGCGAGGGAGAGTTCTCTGGGACGAACAACCAGGAGGCGGGTGTTGATGAGGCGGACTTCCTCAAGACAGATGGCTACCACATCTACATGTTGAACGGGCAATTGCTGCTGATAATGGGGGTTCCCGAGTTCGGCAACCTGACACTCGAATCAAACCTCACCATCGAGGGAAATCCCACCCAGATGATGATTGACGGCGACCGATTGGTCATCGCCTCCTCGATCTACTACTGGAGCCTGCGCGATGACAGCGAGCTCAGGAATGTCATGGCAGAGGAGGTCACGGTCACCTCGGAGAAGGGCGAGGAGGACTACTCGTATACGTACATGCGAGTCCAGAACCTCGTGAAGTACACAGTCGTTGACATCACCGACCGCACCGCTCCCAGCATTGAGAGGGAGCTGTATATCGAGGGCGATTACCACACCGCTAGAATGGTGGACGGTACGGTTCGCTCGGTAACGCACCTGTGGACGTATTTCGATGGGATCCGGACTTGGGTCGAACTTCCCTCTGAGTACTGGGCTGAGGACGACATAGACAAGAGGATGGACATGTGGAACGAGAGCATTAACGCGACGATCCTGCACAACGAGCAGGCCATCGCAGCTCTAACCCTAGACGACTTCGTGCCTCACATCTACGAGATGAGCGATAGTGAGCTCAAGATGCACCCACTCACATACGAGCAATGCACTGAGTTCTCAGCCAGCGCCGACAGCGCCGGACGGGGTTTCACTACCATCATGACCATTCAGATGCTCGGTGACGACGTTTCGCTCGAGGTCGATCACATTACCTCCACGTGGGCTCACGTATACGCCTCACAGGACACCCTGGTTCTCGCTGAACCCGCTAATGACTGGTGGTGGTTCTGGCGGAACTCGGGCTGGGATGACACGACAAATATCCACTCCTTCGACATAAGCGATGCCAATCACACCACCTACTCCGCTTCAGGACGAGTGAACGGCACAGTGCAAGACCAGTTCTCCATGAGTGAGTACGAGGGCTCGATTAGAGTGGCCTCTACCTCCGACCTATGGGGAAGATGGTGGCTTTCGGCCGAACTGGATGAGAACGGCGAGCCGATATGGACCGGCCCCAGCAATCAGGTGACCATCTTGCAGGACGATGACGAAGGCTTGCTCTCCCAAGTTGGATTCATCGGGGGCATCGCCGAGGGCGAGACCATTTGGAGCACTCGCTTCGTTGGCGAACGCGGCTACCTCGTGACTTTCATGAACATTGACCCCCTTTGGGTCCTCGACCTCTCCGACCCGACCAATCCCTACGTCATGGGCGAGCTCGAGGTCCCCGGCGTCTCGACCTACATCCACCCCGTTGACGAGAGCACCCTGCTCACTATCGGCATTGCGGGCGGCGAGGATGGCACCGGCTTGGACTGGTCGACCACCCAGATCTCGTTGTTCGATGTCAGTGACCCCAATGCGCCCACACTGTCCGACAGCATACCGTTGACGCCGGCCTACACCGACGAGAACTGCGAGGAAATCCGCTCCTGCGGCTGGTCGTGGTCATACTCCGAGGCCACCTACGAGCACAAGGCCTTCACCTACTGGGCACCTGAGGCACTCCTGGCCGTGCCCCTGTCCACGCATAGGTACGTGTACGACGAGATCGAAATCGACGGCAGGGTCTACTCGTACTCCGGCTACCAGTTCGTCTCGATGCTCAAGATGATCAACGTGGACGCTGAGAACGGCACGCTCTCGACTCACGGGGAAGTCGAGCACTCCGGCTTCTACAATGAGGACGGCCTGTCTTCGTGGTGGTCAGGAACGACTAGCATCCGCCGCTCGATCTTCATGGGGGACTACGTGTACGCATTCTCGGCGGCTGGCGCAACCGTCCACCGCACCGACGACCTGCAGTTGATGGTGGAACTGGATCTTCCTGGCAACGAGCCCATGTCATACGGCTATGTGGGAGAACCGGTTGCAGTGGATGCCGAGGGCGACGCAGAGGTCGCAGAATCCTCCACCTCCGAAGACGAACGCGATGACGACGACGCCTGATTCTCACGCGAAGCGCAGCGCCCTTCCAACCGACCCCGGCTCAACCAGTATCTCTCCACTATTGGGGCCTCCAGCAGTGCGGCTGTGCACGATGGTCCCGTCAACGACGGTGCATACGGGCCAGCCTGTGAGTGAAATCCCCTCGTACGCCGTCCATCCCACACGGGTCCAAGTGTCCGCATCCGAGATCGTCCGACTCGATTCCATGTCCACGAGTACCAAGTCGGCATCCATGCCCTCCTGGAGTCGGCCCTTGCCCTGAATCCCGTATACTCTAGACGGCCCTTCGCACATCCATCGCACGACGTCAGGGATCGAGCACTTGCCATCGGCGGCGTGTGTCAGCATCACTGGAAGCGAGGTCTCTACCCCTGGCATGCCGGCGTGGGCCTTGGGAAAGCCGAGTGCCTTGTTCTCGAGAGTGTGCGGCGCGTGGTCGGTAGCGATGCAGTCTATCGTCCCGTCACTGAGCCGGTTCCACAGTGCGGCACGATCCTCGCTGTAGCGGATGGGTGGGTTCATGATCAGGCGAGTATCGCGCTCTGCCACGTCGTCCTGATCGAAGGTCAGGTGCTGCGGGCAGACTTCGGTGGTGACGAGACCACTCTTGTTGTCAGCCAGCCAGTCGGCCTCCAGAGCGCTGGTCAGATGGAGAATGTGGAGGCGGTGACCGTGATCGTTAGAGAGCTTCGAGGCTCGCTGAGTGGCAATCAGTGCAGTTTCGCTATCGCGCCACTCTGCATGCGCAGCAACGTCAGTTCGCTCTTTGAAGTCGGGCCGACGTTCCTTGAGCCTGCCTTCGTCCTCTGCATGTACGGCGATGACGCCAGCGGTTTGTGAGAAGATCTCCTCCAATGCCGATTGTTCGTCAACCAGCAGGTCACCGGTGCTGCTCCCCATGAAGACCTTGATGCCGCACACGCCCTCCTTCGGTTCCGGCTCGTCAGGGGTCCCGACAGCCGCTTGCAGCTCCCCGAGATTGTCAGGGGTCGCTCCGATGAAGAAGCCGTGGTGAGTGACCGCATTGGCAGCGGCGGACCCTAGCTTGGCTTGCATTGCCTCCATGCTGGTAGCAGAGGGGACGTTATTGGGCATGTCGAGGAAGGCTGTGACGCCACCAGCCGCAGCGGCCATGCTACCGCTGCCTATGTCCTCCTTCTCGGGTTGACCAGGCTCCCTGAAATGGACTTGGGGGTCGATGGCTCCCGGCAGCAGGTGCAGGCCTTCGCCATCGATGACGACTTCGCCCTCGCGTGGTGTAAGCCCCCCTCCCGGAGCGATTGCTTCGATCACGCCTGCGGTAGAGCGAAGGTCTCCAAGGGCCACCTTACCGTCGAACACCATCTCGGCGTCGCGAATCAGCAGTGACTGCCCCATGCCCTCTCCATCGACAGCCGGGCATGGGACATCTGAAGACT
>JAYZLU010000045.1:0-9364 GCA_036153975.1 Thermoplasmatota archaeon
ACCGCCCCCCTTCCCGCTTCATCGACCCCGATGTCAAATCCCCGCATGACACCGAATAAGGTGGTAATCACTTGAAAACTACTGTTATTAGACTCATTAATGCGAAATACTGATGTTTAACGTCCTCGCTCGAGGCTTGTGGTACCGGTGTGGCCATTCAAGAAAAAGTCCGTCAAGCCGCGGATTTCTAGGCAGAGGTTCGTTTCCAATGTCGTCGAGTACGAACGAAAAGGGGCCAAGGACACGAAGAGCAGGGCAACAGATGAGAGTCATCTGAAAGATCGAAAGTTCTTGGATGCGATGAAGCTCCTCTCGAAGAAGGAAGATTAGCCTTTCATGTCACTGGATCCGGAATTAATTCGCCTAGCTTCCCCAAATCAAACTCACCTGCATGTATCGGTGATTTAAGGCCGAATGCGTAACTTACCAGTGGGTCTATCTCACCGAACTCACCCACTGCCTGACCTCGCACGGAGACAGAGGCACCCCTCCCATTGATCCAAGGGCCAAGACGAGGGGTGATTGCGACGAAGTCGATTTCATCGGTCGGTGCCCCCAAATCCCTAAGCAATCCCTGAACTATCCCCTTGGCAGTTGAGAATCCGCTTCCCGCCTCGGCACATGCCCAGGCACCCCTGTTTCGGTTTCGGGCGTCGCGAACGACCGTACCTAGTTCATAGACCCGTTGAGGAAGCTCATGGTGCCGGTTCGCCGCAAGCAGTCTGAGCAGCGATGGGAGAATGTACTGTCGAAGCACAGTATGCTCGGATGTAATCGGATTCGCAATCGTTGTCTTCGAACCTCCCAATGGCCATCGCATAAGTTCAAACTGGTCTGCCTCATTGGAAAGGGTCAGACTCTGAATCTCTTGTAATCCGCAGGCCCGCAGACTCTCGCCAAACCTACGCTTCAGGTGGGATGACTGTAGTGGTATTGCATCTATGTGGACGGAGGACAGCTCCTTTGGAAGGTTGTCGTAGCCGTAGCCTATTGCAATGTCCTCGACGATGTCAATGGGGTGCATGATGTCACTCCTCCACCTAGGCATTGAAATCACGTGCTCCTGCTCTCCTACGACGCAATCAACCCACTTCTCGGAGTTATTGGGGCCATCGGTTACAGTCCTGCTTTCTTCCAGGCGCCCCCCCATCCTCATGAGCGCAGTGGCAAGGTCCTCTGACGACATCTCCAGGCCCAGTATCCTCCGAATCAGTCGGTCTGGAACTCTGTGCCTACGCTCGTCTCCCCGGGGCGTGTTGGTCGTACGGCCGTCGAAGCCCGTCACCCGCACACTCTCGATGGCACCTCCTCGTTCCGCCATCGAGAGGCAGATCAAGAGCAAGCACGCCTCGCAAGCTCGCTCGTCCCATCCTGTGACATCGATGAAGAAGTCGGTGGTGTCCTCATTGACCGTAGTGTGGTTCCCGTTAATGATCGGGGGGAACGAGAGCAGATCGTCATTAGAGTCTAGGATGACAGGGAAGCCGGCAAGCCCATCCATAAGGTGGGCGTATTCTATCCCCTTGGGGTGACTCCCCAGAATCTGGCCAATGCTCATCTTCTCAGTCTCGGCTAGGGGTACGAAGGAGTACGATGAGGGAACAGTGAGGACGCGGAAGGGGGGGCTCAAGGAAGAGAGATCGTGTACGCCGATTGAGGCGAACCTCCTCTTCCTGCCGAGGGTTAGGTGCAACTTCTCTTGGTGATCCATCAGGGATTGGATGAAGTCGTTCTTCTGCCCGATGTCGGAGCCCGTATCAACGCCCCTGACCACTGCCGCCATGATGACTGGCCTAACTTCTCCCAGAGACGAGTCGACATTCACTTCTATTTCGCCATCAAGCACCCCCAATGCCGCGCCTGCCTCCCCAAGACCGAGGAACGAACGAGAGGCCTTTGCGAGCGCTTCGTGACTCAGTAGATCTGGACGATCGGGAAATACCTCTACCTCAACCACTGTTTCGTCGTTATTATCTACCGGACAACCTATTCTGGGCAGCCAGTCCGACCACGTCTCGGGATCGTGCAGAGTTTCGTTCAAATCCTGGATGTACCTAAGAATCGAATGTTGGAGCTCTAGGGTTGGCAACGAATCACCTCAGTTCGAGCCACATTGGTAGCGGCCTATCGTATCCGACGAGACGGAGCCCGGAAATTGCGGCCGTGTCATAGTCCGTGGCTCTGAGGTTCCTTCTGCCGATCCTCTCAAGCCCGTCTATGCCGAGTTCGCGCATCCAGCCCCTCAGGTTCCCCTCAATCCAAGTCAGGTAGACTTCAACATCTTCCTCAGACGGAGGTGCAACGACCACGGGGCAACCAGCTGCGACAGCAATGAGCATGTCTTCAGCGCTTGGCGACTCATCAATTTCAATCATCACGTACTTGCCGTGCTCGGCCAAACCCATCGCTCTAGATGCTAGCCCGATTTTCGGAAGAGCAGAAGCCAATCTGGCGCCACCTGGCGAAGCCCCATCCACAATAGCCCCGTCTAGGTCCAGTTCCACTATAAGCCTGAACAGGTGCTCTACTCTGTCGACGTTTCCCCTCAATAATACCAGAGAGGACTCGGACATCCTGCTATACAGCGAAACAAGCAAGGCCTCAATCTCAGCGTCGTTCAAACCTGGGAAATCGGAGAGGTCTAGCACTATGCCTGCGCATTGCCCGACTACTGATATTGAATCAGCCAACCCCCCCTCCCCTACGAGCAGGAGGTCAGTCGCACGAGGGGCTGATTGAACTAGCGCGGGTTGCTCGTCGGACATCCTGCCCTTCCACTCGCTAGCTGTGTCACACTGTACTAGCCAAGGGACAGGAAAGAGGACCCCCCCGGAATCTGCGTCAGTTGGGAGAATCAAGGTATAGTGGTCAAGAGGGCCGTGATTGGATAATCGATCTTCATTAGAAGGAGCGAGAGACACCCTCTCAAAGCCCTCTGTGACGAAGACCTCAGGTGAATCGTCAGGACCTGCGGGGTTCTTCGAAGCCTCTAGTACCAGGGCGTCCTCGTTCAGTGACAGACCGAGAGGCTCGAGGAGGTGCGAGAACTCAGAAATCTCGTCATTTTCTATTGATCGCATTATTACTCCTTGGCCAGGGGGAGGGCAGCTCCCTGAGACGATTAACCTACCACCACTCATTTCGACTCCCGGTTCTGAGCCCACGGAACCCATCACCACGATGGTACCTTCAGCCATTCCCGCGCCAAGTTTGCTCCCAGTGTGCCCTCGTATGATTATTGTCCCGCCCGTCATTCCAGCTCCGACCTCGTTCCCAACGGAACCCTGGACGGTGATGCTTCCACCAGCCATTCGATATCCGACCTTGTCACCCGTGTCCTTCTCCACCAGGGTCCTACCTGCAACGTGGAAAGCCCCCAGCATTGACGATGCCGAGCCCCTTAGGGTGAAGGTCCCACCTCTGTTAATGGCACCAGCACACTCACCAAGCGTCCCCAAGCAGAGGACTCTGGCTCCTTCGGGAAGGTGGGTGATTACGCCGATCTCACCTTCCTTCGGGCGCTCGTCCCCTGCTTGCCCCCATCCGATTTTCACTGGGCGATCCTCTTCTAGGCCCTTCTCGACATACCTATCGAGATCCCGATTGAGTTTCACGCTCTTGGCGGTGATATCCCTCATTTCCGTCACAACCCCTATGAGTCCCTAGCCACCTCGACCATTTCGTGACATTGACGATAAACAGCGTCTTCTTATTGACTCTTGCCGAGTTACGTTATGTTCATAGGCAGCCTTCAGACGCCGGCGAACTACCGGAAACAGTCTCGGGGGTCTTTCATGAACGCAATCAAGGTCGCAATAAACGGCTATGGAACCATTGGCAAGCGGGTCGCGGATGCTGTAGATGCTCAGGAAGACATGAAGGTCGTAGGCGTTACCAAGACCGCTCCCTCCTTTGGGTGCAATCTAGCCATCAGGAAGGGATTCCCCCTATACTGCACCTCCGACGACCCCAAACGAATCTCCGCATTCGAAGAGGCTCGCATTGAATGCCATGGTGGGATATCGGACCTACTCTCCATCGCGGACGTGGTCGTTGATTGCTCTCCTGGGAAGATGGGCGCTGAAAATCTGGACAAGTACAAAGACGCAGGCGTTAAGCACATCTTCCAAGGGGGAGAGGAGCACTCACTCACAGGTTTGTCTTACACCTCCTGCGCCAATCACTACGAAAACCTAGGCGCCGATGGAACGAGGGTCGTTTCTTGCAACACGACGGGGCTTTCCCGCACTTTGGTCCCACTGTTCGAAGCATGTGGATCGTTGAAGGTAGAGTGCACCATGATTAGGCGAGCAGCGGACCCGGGCGACTCCAAGAAAGGCCCTATTAATGCGATTAAACCAGTCCTCAAGATACCAAGCCACCATGGCTCTGATGTCATGACCGTCAAGTCGGAAATAGAAATCAACTCTCTAGCCGTGGCCGTTCCCACTACCATCATGCACGTACATGCAATTGTAGCCGATCTCCCTGACGGTCACGGATTCACCACTGAGTCGATTGTTGAATTGTGGAGGGAAACGCCCCGGGTTATCGTCATGCATGGTGAGGGTAATCGCCTCACCACAACGGCCGAGGTCATGGAGATGGCTCGAGACATGGGGAGGAAGTGGGGGGACTTACACGAGATTTTCGTGTGGGAGGATGGTGTCAAACTCGTTGGAAACCGACTCTACTACTTCCAGGCTATTCATCAGGAGAGTGACGTGATTCCTGAGAACGTTGACTGCATTCGGGCCCTGATGGGAACAGATCACGATTGGCGCTCATCAGTTGCCAATACAGATGCCGCAATCTCTAGGTACTACTCCATCTAATTCTCGACGCCGGACCGGCTCGTATAGTGTCAATAGTCAAAAGACAATCTTTGGTCGCTAATCTGAATGGCTGGACTGAAGTCACTGCTCACAGTGCTCGCATTGCTCCTTCTTTCTCCCGTCGCTCAATCGATTTCGTGGGGAATTGACGACTCTGACGACCCCTCGCCACACTCCAACCAACATACCACCCAGGGGGGTTGGAGAATGCTGGCCAACCCCGTTCACTCTACATACCAGATTTCGGAGGCAACCGGACTAATCCACTCACCCTATGGGACCTTCGACCCCATCGTTCACCCAATCCCCATCGGTCCTTGGGCCGAGGTAGGTTTGGAATCCCCTACACGAGAGGGCATCTACATAGTACAGTCTTCTAGTTCAGGCTTGACGTCTTTGACGGAGCATTTGACCTTCTTGGGCATTTCAATCATCGACCACATCCCAGATGAGACCCTAGTAGTCAGTCTTCCCGAGATTCGACGTGACGAAACGTATCGGCAGATGCAGCAGCTTCCAGGGGTACGTTGGTCTGGAAATCTGCCCACTCTGTGGAGCATCTCACCAGAACTCCTCCCCCTGATGGGTTTCGATGGGGTCGAGGTTGATCTAGATGTCATCCCCTCATCATCCCTCATGCCCCATGAAATTAGCGACCTGTCTACTGACCTCGGATTGATTTCACGTTCCACTGAATCAAATCCCCCTTGTGATGCCCATCTCTGCCAACTGAGAGCTGTGGACCCCTCCATCATTACCACCCTAGCAATCGACACAAGGATCGTCAAGATTGAACCGGGCCCAATGCTAGCAATCCACAATTCCAACGCCAGTCTTATCGGTGGGTTGGCCGAGGCACGCTCGACTTCCGGTGACTCGTTAACCGGGGACGGCGAGGTCATAGGAATCTCGGATACCGGATTGGACGTCGACCACGGCGACTTTGACGGGAGGCTGAGGAACCCAATCTACAATCAGTTCGGTCCCGACAACTCTGGAGCAGACGCGAACAGCGGACACGGGACCCACGTTACCGCAACACTCCTCGGAGATGGCTCGGGAGACTCTAATTCCACAGGCATGGTTCCCGCAGCAACATTCCACTTCTACCAACTGGAGGTCGACAGCTCCGGACTCCTAGCACGATGGGGTTCGCTTTACGAGATGTTCCTGCACTCATGGCAGAACGACGCCAAGATTCATACCAACAGCTGGGGCTCCGAGAACCTCGTCGGCCAGTATACCTCCGATTCTCGTTCTGCCGATTCGTTCACCCACGACTATCCCATGTTTCTGGTTCTCTTCTCAGCTGGGGACATGGCCGAGGCAGGCGTAAATCCACCGAGTACCGCGAAGAACGTCCTCTCAGTGGGTTCCACGACAACTGGTGCCTTCAACTCAGATTCCATTGGCGAAGTCTTTGACTCATCATCCATCGGTCCAACTCTCGATGGCAGGATCAAGCCTGATTTGGTCGCCCCTGGAGTCATGTTGTGCTCCGCCAGAGCCGAGGAGTCTGCGTTCACGACTGGAGGCCCTTGTTCACAGACGACCCATGAAGACGGTTCGACGCCACTCTACATGACCCTGAACGGCAGTTCGATGGCGACTCCGGTCGTTGCAGGTGCTGCAGCCATGGCTAGGCAGTACCTGAGGGAGGTCGCTGGGATTTCCGAGCCCCGCTCTGACCTGATTCGGGCGCTGCTGGTCAATGGTGCCGATGACCTCGGTGAGCCGGACGTACCAAACCCCTCAGAGGGCTGGGGCCAACTGAACCTCTCGAACAGCCTCTTTCCCAAGAAGGACGGTCAGAACCTTACCGTCTACTTTGACTATGACCGTGACCTTCTCCCTGGACACAGTTTCATTTACACGTTTGAGATGTTCGAAGGTGTAGGATTCGATGCAACCCTCGCTTGGAATGACCGCGAAGGATCTGCCACTGCGGACCAGAATGCGAGCAGGCTGGTTAACGACCTTGACCTCACTATCACCTCTCCAGATGGTACAGTCTACAAGGGCAACAACTTCCTTGCCGGAATAAGCTCCTCGGGTGGCAGTCGGGATCAACTGAACAATCTGGAGAGAATCAGGCTCCCGACCGCCCAGACAGGAGTTTGGACCGTTCAAATCGGTCACTCCGGAGGTTTCTCACAGGACTTCTCCCTACTGCTCAGTGCGATAGCCGAAGAGAGGCAGGAGGCAGATTTGACGGTTCTCCAAGGTTCGATATCAACTCTAGACCAAAACCCCTTACAGGATGAGACGATTTCAATTCAGTTGGCTTGGTCTAACCAGGCCGCTGCCCAAACCGGTCAGTATTCAATCATGCTGGAGGATATTTCAGAGGGTACTGTCATCAGGACTGATGCGTTGCCCTCCCTCGACGGAGGAAGCATTGAGTCTCTCTCCCTGTACCACTCTTTCTCCACGACTGGAGAGCACGTTTTGCGACTCACTCTCGACTACCTATCCCAGGTCGATGAGCTCAATGACGGAACCACTGGCACAGACAACAACGTGTTCGAGTTCATTTTCGAAGTGACTCAGATTGGAGTCAGAATCACTGCTCTGATGGAGAACGGCTCTCTTCCGAGTAATTTCGAGGAGGGCATTCAGGCGCGCTCGAGGAACTTGGACCCAAGCACAGCGAGTTGGGTTAATTTTCAACTTGAACTGAGGAACGAGGGAACTTCCGAGATTGATGTCAAACTGAGCATTACCCCTGTTCAGGTCGTCGACGAAACCGGAATTCTAAATTCACCTGAGGACGAATGGTGGCGAATTATCAACGAAAGCGGAGACGGCGGCAACGATTATTGGACCCTTTCGCCTTTAGGTCAAGTGGGTGACAGGAGGATAATCACCCTGAACCTCTCAGACCGGGACGCTGACATCTCAGATACAGCTGAAGCCAGATACGCGTTGCCTGGCAACTTCGTTACTGATTTGACCCTGTATGACAAGAACGCGCCCACCATCTCCCATACTATTCGACTATCTACTAATGCCCAGAGGGTCGAGGGACTATTCACAGTCGCAGCTGGAACGGATGGACTAGGGGCTGAGCCTAACCAATTCGCGGTTTTTTCCCTCTCCATCAAGAACATCGGGAACGGTCCGACACAATATTTGATTTCGTGCGACAGTCCGAACCGATGGCTTGTCAACATCGGCAACAGTCAGTCATCCAATGTCACTCTCGGGCCCCTCAGCAGGCTTCAGTTCGTCCCAGTCCCCATTCGTGTCAGAATCCCCCCCTCCTCAGGAGGCCTTCCCGCAGGCACGACTGAACTCGTAACCTGCGTGACTACGTCTGTGAACGATCCTACTCTCCAGACAACCGAAGAGGCTTTTGTGGAGGTTTTTGAGAGTCGTACTTTCTCGACCGAAATCCACGATGTCGATGGCAACGCCCTCGGACCCTTAGCACTCTCGGAGACCCGGTCTGTCCTCAACGGAGACTACGTCTCCACGTTGCTGGCACTTAGCAACGAAGGCAATGTCCCGCTCCAATTCGAGATCAGAGCGCTCTCCTCAAGCAATACATGGCCAATCCAAGTCTACGAGACTGAGGAAGGTCCACCAACCGGCGAAGTCGAGTCACTTTCAGTGCTTCTGCAACCGGGTGATTCGATCGAAATCACCATCATAACCATTGTACCACTTGCGGCAAAGGAGGGTGAGAAGAACACTATCACCGTCAAAACAACGCTCGATGGAGGTCCCATAGTGAGTAATGGAACCGAGTTGCGGGTCCAGGAAATCACTACATTGGATGTCCAAAGCACCACGGGGTTCACAATGGCAATGGGGAGGTCTGGCAATGCTGAGATAATGCTACACAATTCAGGTAACGTCCCTCTTTCAATTGAGTTGACACTCGGAACTCTGCCCTCCGGATGGTCTGGTGGGTTCCTTACGGGTAAGCAGTTTTCTATGGATATGAACAGGGACTCGGTCATCACCATTGGACTGGAATTACCTGGCAGCATTCCCCCCGGACCCATGTCCGACAGCGTGCCTGTGATCGTCGAATCAACATCCCCAAGCGGGGATGTCGAAGTTCAAACGATAAATCTCGACGTGACTGTAGTTCCCTCCATCTGGCTCTTGGTGCAGAGTGATACTACTCAGATTCTGGATATCGGGATTGATCAGCCCCAGAGTTTCGTGGTGACTGTGCAGAACCTGGGGAACACTGTAACAGGGGTAAGCCTGAGAGTGGAGGGACTGGAAGAATGGGATGTCCTCCTAGTCCCAGCTTCCATCAATGACCTAGGCGTCGGAGACTCAGCCGAAGTCCTCGTGTCGATCCGCCCCGCAGCGTCATCGGATGATGGCTTGAAGCAGTTACATGTCATTGTCAATTCCACTGGGACGAGCGAGGAGGTCGTAATCACCGAATCAACTTACTCCGTAGAGGTCAGCAAGGCCAGATCATCGAAAAATAGTGGATTGGTAGGGGCTCTGGAAGCCATTGGGCTCCCCGCTTGGACGCTTGCTATCTTCTTCTTGTTGTCTGTCTC
>JAYZLU010000046.1:0-3513 GCA_036153975.1 Thermoplasmatota archaeon
GCGCGCAGTTTCCCTGAAGCACGTGCCAACTGCTACACTGTCCCGCCAGACCGCTGGGATTCGTGGATCCTCACTGGTTCTAAACCTCCCAGGCTCGCCACGCTCGATCCATGAGATTCTGGATGAGATCTTCGCAGCCGTACCCTACTGCGTTGATCTGATTGGTGGGCCGTACATCACCACAGACCCCGCCGTGGTCGATGCCTTCCGCCCGCCCCACACCAGACGCGAATGATTCATCTTGGTGACCGTACTCGCCCGGGCATGGCGAAGATCAAGACCGGTGCTGGCAACAGCGATCGGGGGAACGACGAGCTCAGGGGGATTGAGGTCACGCTCGACTTCACCCAAAACGCTCTCGCTTCCCTGCTCTACCGCCAGGGCGAGACCCACGTCCTCGTGTGCATCACTAAGGCGACGTCCCTGCCTCGCTGGTTCCCACGCGATGCCGACCGAGGGTGGGTGCACGCGGAGTACTCGCTCCTGCCCGCCTCGACTGATACGAGGTTTCGCAGGGAGCGCAGCGGAGCCAAGGGAAGGACCCATGAGATCGAGCGACTGGTCGCCCGCTCCATGCGCGGCGCCGTCGACTTGGACCAGCTGGGCCCAATCGCCCTGACAGTTGACTGCGACGTCCTCAACGCCGACGGAGGGACTAGGTGCGCTTCCATCACGGCTGCCAACATCGGCCTCAGACTGGCCATTCGCAGGCTCATCGCATCCGGCGAGTGCCTCCCCGCCGACCTCAGGCTTACTAGGGATGACGTCAGGAAGGGCGTGGCCCCACCAGTGCTCCCCGAAGAGAGGCGAGCAGAGCACGAGTCTGCCGTCATGACCAACGACGTAGCTGCACTCAGCGTCGGAATGGTCGGAGGTGAAGTCAGAACCGACCTGGACTACGACTTGGACAGCAATGCCGACGTCGACATGAACGTCGTGATGACTAGCGATGGCGGCTTCGTGGAGGTCCAGGGGACCGGAGAGGAGGCTACCTACACGAGGGAGGAGCTCGATGCCATGGTCGACGCTGCAACGGCTGGCATCGCCAAGCTCCACGCCCTCCAAGCCAGCGTTCTGGCTGATGCTAGCTGAACGGCGGAGCCGCCATCGGCCGAGCCACCATGATGAGCGACGCGAAGAGTGGTGGGACTGGCCGGACTTGAACCAGCGGCCTCCGCATCTTCAGTGCGGCGCTCTCCCAACTGAGCTACAGTCCCATAGCGTTCCCGCCAGTATGGTTCCGACTTCAAGCCTTCCGAGGCTGAATTGACCTGAAAAACATCGCCCTAGTCCTTTTTCTCATCGATTGACAGCATCTTGCCACCCTTGCTCGAGCTCCCCTTGGCTGCCGTCTTCTTGACAGGCTTCTTCGTTGTCTTGCCCTGCTCCTCTGCGAGTTGCGCCTTCCTCGCAGCAGCGGCTTCCTCCTCCTTTCGCTTGAGTTCCTCGGGATCCATGCCAGTCTGAGCGGCGAGCTTGGCCCTGCGCTCGTCACGGGCCCGAATCTCCAGCAGCCGCTGCCTCGCCTTGTCGTAGTGCTGGAGCATGTACATCGCGTCGTGCTCGAGCAGGGGAGAGTCTGAGATGATCGTGATGTCCATCCAGTCTCCTTCCTCAGCGAGGAACTCGGCAAACGGCTCGAACTTCAGGTCCGACTTCTTGATTTGGGTGTAATGCAGGGCGTTTCCCATCCTGTGCTCGACGCCGGCGAAGTGGCAGTAGAAAGTCGAGCCCCCGAAGGTTTCCCTAGCCTGGTCGAACAGCTCCGCGTAGTCTTCACTGGTTCTCAGTCTCCCATGTCCTCGCGCGTGTATGTGACCCATGTTGAGAACCGGGACGGTTCCCTCGACGTGGTTGCAGACCTCTAAGACCTCCTCGACGGTGCCCCATAGCTCCTGTCGCCCGGATGTCTCGACGCCCACCAGCGACGGCTCGGCCTCGTGGACCCATGGGAAGGCCGCGTAGTCCTCCTCCTCCTCAGCGACCCCCCAGACCTCCCTGACCCTGTCCACCACTCCTGCGAGGATGTTGGCGACCTGCTCGTTCGTCTCTGAGCCCGGCTGACACTCGCCGTACGGGCCGACGTGGAAAGTGAGGTGCCTAGCGTTGATGATCTTGCCAGCCTGCAGGCTTGTCTCCATCTTGGAGAGGGTCCTGTTCCGTTCTCTCCTGCTGCCTAGGAGCTCGGCGTAGTAGGGGCCGTGCATGTTCATCTCAAAGTCTGAGTTCCACGACAGTATCCCTGCCTGCCAGTATTGGTCGAAGTGCTGTGGTTGGATGGTTCGGACCGTCTGGACCTCCATCGCGTCGAGTCCGAGGACGGTGATGTCGTCCATGCCCTCGACTATCGTCCTGCCCTTGCAGGAGAGAGGTACTCCAGCCGGTCCTAGTTTGAGTGGCATCCCCGTGTTCCTCGCAGGTCGGGCCGAATGGGTGCCCCTTCAAAAGGGGTATCCGTTCGACGGGTGCAAATACCGGTTATTCAGTCGGTTTCTGCCCTAGCAGCCTTCTCCAATCCCAGTTTGCCAGGCCCTGAGAGCGGGAGTTTGCACAGGAAGGCCGCCAGCCACGACTCCGGGGCCATCGTCGCGCTCGTGAGGACCTCGGTGGAACCTAGCGCGTGCTCGACGCACGCCTTGCGAGTCTCCGACTCGTAGCTGCAGACTATGGGCACGAGCCCCCTGTCCCTGACGCTGGAAAGGAGGGACTCGGGCTCGATGCCCTCGAGCTCGGCGATTGCCCCTAATGCATCGGACTCGAAGAATAGGAGGTGAATCTGTCGAATTCGCTCAATCACAGACCCCCAAGCCTCGGCTAGGAGTTCCGGGCTCTCGGGCACGCCGACTACCATCGCCGAGCGGCTGCCCTCCAGCTCTGCGAAGGCCATCGAGGCCCCCCACGCACCCCGGGGAGCATCCCCTTCGAGGACGGTGGAGGAGGAGTTCACCAACCAGTGCGCCGAGTCGAGCGCGACTCGCCAGTCCAGGGTCCCTTGATCCATTGTAGCGAAGCCGGCGCTCCCCTCTGGGCTAACGTGCACGGCGCTCGCCCCGAACCCCGCCGCAGCTGATAGGACCGCGGAGGCTCGGTCACTCCTGTCCGGGCGGCCGAAGCCCACGATGCGCACTACGCCGGTTCCCACAGCGGACGCTCCGGCAGCGCCGTGATGAGCATTGCCTACTCGACCTTCCACCTTAGGAGGGCGATGGCACCACCGAGCCCGACCAGTTGCTGGCCGGCGTCATGGTCGGTGGAGGCCTGGATGACGCTGCCTCGGGAGGCCTCGACCTGGGAGGCGATGGCCTCCCATCTAACCCTCGAGACGTCGTCGCCAGAGCGCAGCATCGAGGCGACTATGACCAGCGCCTCCACGGCGCCCTGCTGGGCAGCGTTGGCAACCGAGTCCATTCCGTAGGTGACCGCGCCCCCAGTCGGGATCCGCTTGAGCCCCTCTTCGATGGCACGAATCTGCTGGACCAGCGCGTGCTCGCCCAGCAAGGCATCGGCCAGCCC